>NZ_JBFAOJ010000015.1:0-113494 GCF_040675205.1 Streptosporangium sp. NPDC049644
CCTGCGAGACAAGTTGCTCAACCTCGCCGTCGGCGGCATCGACCAGCTCACGCTCATCATCCGCAGCCAGCTCAAACAGATGCAATACCAACCCGCGCTACTGGACGGCTTTGTCACCGAGACCAGACTGGCCCTCCAACCACCGTAACGTCCAGCTTTCATCCTCAGTACGGCCTCGTCCACGCCTCGACCTTAACCGCGGCGCCAGGCGATAGGGCACCTACCCAAACCGCATCAGCAGCTCTGATCTTGCCTGTTCAGATCAGTTCTACCTGGACCAACAAGCGCGACCGGTCCATCCGGAACGGGGTTGAACGGGGCTGGATTGCAACTAGAACTGCAACTAGGAGAGGCCGTTCCAGGTCATCTGCGTGCGCGTTCTCGTGAGCGCTGTCCTTCACCGGTCGTGCTGATGAGCGGCACGACTTGATCAGGCCGGGGTGGACCAGGGCTCGGCCGGCATGAGGGCGAGAGCATGGTGAGCGAGTCCCCTGAGCTCCTCCCATCCGGGATGGGAATGCAAGGCTTCCTCGGTCCATGCCGAAGGACCTTGCTCGGTGAGGTCGATCAGCTTCTGGTCAATGGCGCTGAGAATGGCAGCGAGTTTTTCGGAGATCCATCCGGCTTCGCGTGACTGCCACGAGGCGGGACAGACGGCGTCAAAATCGAGGGCCAGTTCATCGATGCACATGGAGCCGATCCATTGGAGCTGTTCGTGTGCGGGCAGAGCGAGGTGGTGCACAGTCTCCCGAAGGAAACTCCAGTTTCCCTCGGCTGCTTTCCGGTCGCTTCGACGGCCACTCATTCGATCATGTTAGGAGGAGGCCCCGGACGCCTGCTTATCGGGCTCCTGAACCTCGACGGTTTTACAGCTCGTGACCGTTCTTCGGGTGACATGGCCGCTGACCTGGTGTGCAACACGTTTACGGACCTCCTGCTGCCATGATCATTGCACGCATATTGCACAGCCGCCGCTTGGTCGAGGAGCCCGCGACTCACGCCGGGAACCTGCGGATTAAAAGAAGTCGATTCGGTCAAGGCCAGAGGCCCTGACCTGTGGGAATGGTGTCCGTGGACGTCCGTCGAGTTCCGCTGTCGTTCGCTCTCTTGGCTGTACTCGTGGCTGTACAGCCAAGGCTTCCGAGCCGCTGCCTGTCAATCGACTCGCATGCTTATTCTGCTCTCTGGTAGGAAACCGGCATGGTTACTGGAGATCACGTACAGCTGCGCGCCATCGAGCCGTCGGACGCTGAGACTCTGTGGCGCTGGCATAGCGACCCTGAGGTCATGCGGTGGATGGATGCTCCTTATCCGCCGTCGCTGGCTCTCACCAGGAAGCGGCTTGAGGAGCGCGGCCCCGACTCCTACGGCAACGTGAACCTGATGATCGAGACACTCGACGGCCGGACGATCGGTATCGTCGCGCTACGGGAGGCTGAACCCGAGATCGGCGAGGCCAGGCTCGATATCTATCTCGGTGAGAAGGACACCTGGGGCCAGGGGTACGCCACCGACGCGATGCGGACAATCTGCCGCTACGGCTTCGACAAGATGCGGCTACACCGGATCTCGCTGACCGCCGTCGCCGAGAACGAGGCAGCCCGCCGGGTCTACGAGAAGGTGGGCTTCGTTGAGGAGGGGCGTATGCGTGAGGCCTTCCGGCGCAACGGAAAGTGGCACGACAAGGTCATCATGGGTCTGCTGGAAGACGAACTCCGCTGAACCTGGTGCGAAGGCCAGGGCAGGCTTTCGGTGAGCCGGGGCCGGGGAACGAGGTCCCGGATCGTCGATCGCCCCCAGCCACGTATGGCGGCCGACCCCGATGAGACGATCGTGAGGGCTGCCTCTGGGCGGCGGCGCATCGCTGGGGTCGGCGAGTGCATCGACCGCGGCGGATGCGTGGTGCGGCTACGGCCTGGGGGCCGGTCCTGACCGGCCCCCAGGCCGCACGCCCGGCCGGCGGGCGGCAGAGGGCCGGATACGGCGCGGTGCGCCGCCGCGCTTGATACCCCACAAGAACAATTCGGCAGTGACTCAGATCGTGATCAGCTGGTGCGCCGTTGCTCAGGACTTCGTGAAGAGATCCAGCACGTCACCGAAGCTGCTGGCAAGGCTGTCGAGCACGGCTTTGCCTTTTTCGGCAGTGGCCAGGGACGGGCGGCCGATGACTCCGCTGTCCGTGTAGGCCTGCATGCCCTTCGTCAGGAGATGGCGGCGGTCATCTGCGATCCAGTCGGCGGACTGGTAGCCGGGGCGGATCACCTCGGGGCAGGCGTGGAGCAGGAGGGAGGTCTCCAGTTCTCCGGCGTGCATGTCCTCGTGCATGGAGCTGGTGAGCCGGGCGGCGGCTCGGGCTTCGTGCCAGGCTTCGCGAGAGGGGAACAGCGCCATGTGGCGGCCTTCGGCGTTGGCCTCCTGGACGACGTTGCTCAGGACGTAGTTGCCGCCGTGGCCGTTGATGACGACCAGGGCCGCGGGACCGGAGCGGGTGACGGAGTCGTAGACGTCGGTGACGATCGCGTGCAGGGTTCGTGCGGAGATGCTGACGGTTCCCGGCCAGGCGCTGTGCTCGTGCGAGCAGGAGATCGTCACCGGTGGAAGCAGCATGACGGGGTATGCGTCGGCGATCTGGCGGGCTATCAGGGTCGCGACGATGGTGTCGGTGCTGAGGGGGAGGTGGTCGCCATGCTGTTCGAAGCTGCCGACGGGAAGGATCGCGACCTGGGCGTTGCGCTGTCGCTCCTCGGTGGTGGTCGCGGTGGGCAGCAGAGGGATCACCGGTCTCCTGATGGCTGGGGTGCTGGCAGGGAGAAGGACTCCGAGAGGATGTCGACCCTGGTGAGCAAGTCTGCCATGTAGGGGTCTGCCGACCATCGGGTCAGGTGAGCGCGTAGCGCTGTGAGCTGGCCGGCGACCCGGCTGGAGCGAAGGGCCTGCATGCGGGACAGAGCGTCCTCGATCACTGTGCAGGCTTGTTCGCGTTCGCCCGCTATGGCGTAGGCGGTGGCCATGCGGGTCAGGAACAGGACGTGGTCGCGTGCCTGACTGGACTCGGGCCATTGGGATCTGCTGGCCTCGAAGATCGGGATGGCCGCGGTGCCTCGCCCAGCAGTACGCGGGTCGCACCGGTCTCCATGGCGATGTAGGCGGGGATGCAGTACGGGGCGCGGTCGCTCTCGCTCTGAGTCATCCCTGCGGTGGCTTCGACCGCACCTTGCCCCGCCTCGTCCGTGACAGCCTGCACCTCGCCCTGAACGTGGCAATCGAGGTCGCCGAACTCAACGGGGTCTGCATCCGCCCCCTCGAACTGCGGCGCCTGGACACCCACACCGGCATGACCGAGCCGTTCAACATCCCCTGCGGCACTACCCAGGAAGCCAAGTGCCCGCCGTGCGCCACCCGCAACAAGCAGCTGCGCAAAACCCAGTGCCGCGAGGGCTGGCACCTGGAGGCCGAACCCATCGCCGAACCCCATCCCTCCACCGACGACCAGCGATGGCTGATCGAGTTCCGGGCCGACGTGCAGGCCAAGCGCGACGAGGCCGAGCGGGACGGGGAAGACACCCTCGACCGGGACGAGGCGATAGCCGAGATCAACGCCGCTGGGATGCGCGGCAACGTCCCGGGCGGCCGGGCAACTCCCAAACGCTCGCGCTCGACAAGGCGGCGCCAGGATACGCCGGACCTGCCCAAGCGGGCCAAGCAGGACACCACCCTCGCCCCCGACGGCAGGGTCTACCGGCCGTCGCTGTTCGTCACCCTCACCCTGCCCTCCTACGGCAAGATCCGCTCCGATCTGGGCGTGCCGGTCGATCCCAGCACCTACGACTACGCGGCACTTCTCCAAGCTGGTGGACCGGTTCGTGCAGAACCTGCGCCGGGTGGCCGGCTACGACGTCCAGTACTTCGCCACCGTCGAACCACAGAAGCGGCTCGCCCCGCACCTGCACATGGCAATCCGCGGGACGCTGCCCCGCGCGGAGATCAAAGCCATTGCCGCCGCGACCTATCACCAGGTGTGGTGGCCCTCGGTCGATGAAGTCCGCTTCAACGGTGACCATCTGCCCATCTGGGTGCAACGGACCGACCTGGGCGACGGCACCACCTACCCGGACGGCCAGAGCGGCGACTACCTCGACCTCGAAACCAGAGAAATCCTGCCCACCTGGGACGAGGCCCTCGATCAGCTCGACGCAGACGAGGCGGCCGAACCCCTGTACGTGGTCCGCTTCGGCCCCCAGGTCGATGTTCAGGGCATCGTCGCCGGATCACCGGACGCGCACAAGCGCATCGGCTACCTGACCAAGAACCTCAGCGACCCCCTCGACCCTGACGACCAGGACAACCAGGCCCGTCGTGACCACGCCGTACGGATGGTCGAAGCACTGCGCTACGAACCCTGCTCACCGACGTGCCCGAACTGGCTGCGCTACGGCATCCAGCCCAAGGGAGCCAAAGCCGGGATGCTGCCGGGCCGCTGCAAGGGCAAGGCACACAAGACCGAACACCTCGGCTACGCCGGACGCCGCGTCCTGGTCTCGCGCAAGTGGTCCAACAAGACCCTGCGCGAGCACAAGCAGGACCGCCGGGCCTGGGTCTGGGCTGTTCACCACTGAGCCCTTCAATCGCACCGGGGAAGTCAGGGATTCGACTGCCCTCATCTCCGCCAGGACGAGAGGCCCGGTTCCAGGTCATGGATCCGAGCCTTCTCGTTGTTCGGGGGCTGTGTAGCCGGTCTCTCTCCGGAGGAAAGCCGTACGGCCTCTGCATGTGGAAGATCGGTCCTCCTTAGCGCAGGTGTTCGGGCAGTCTCAGCCACATGTCGGCTTGGCCGGTGATCGATCGGTTGTCGATCGGCCGCAGGCCCGCTCTGGCATAGCAGTAGGCCTCGGCCTCCTCCTGGTAGAGGTAGGTGGCGAGAATCTCCTCTGCGGATTCTTCGGCGTCGACGCTGCTGCCGCCGGGGTGGGTGTCCCATTCCTCGATGACGCCGTCGCGGGCGACGGCCCCTTGGTTGCCGCTCTTGGGATTGGCGAACAGCCCGTAGCAAACGGTGCCCACCGACAGGCGCTCCATGACACCGGAGTTGGACGCGACATATCCCCACGGCTGAACAATGACGCATCCGCCGGGCACGTCCGTGACGCCGACGATGGTCAGGCTGTCGTCGAGATCCTCCATGATCTCTTCAACGTCGGCTTCATCGAACAGTACGGCCTCCAAGCGCCGTACCGCCTCGGCCGCAGTGATACCGGCCGTACAGGCGATGCTGTGGCCGTCGTCGTCGAGGCGCCCCAACGCGGCGATCAGACGCCCAGCCTCCGCCACGGCGGCGGTCTCCGTGGTGGACAGGTCGGCCTCACCGTCGGGGAAGGTGAACAGATCAGGAGTGGGAGTGGCCAAGCTGAGCCGTCCGGGGGACCAGCCGTTCATCATCGGTCGCCACGGGTCCGTCCCGGCGGCGACCAGGGCGCGGGCGTTGCCGGGGCGGTTGGCGAAGACGGCTTCCCAGAGCGCGGTACGACCTTCGTGCTCCGCGTCGACATCATCGACACGCCGGGCCAGCTCCGCGACCACCTCGGGCGAGCCGTACTCGGCCGCCGCACAGAGCGGCCATTCGGGAAAGAAAGCCCCTGAATTCGGGTCGGCGCCCGCGTCGAGTCGGGCGCGGATCAGGCTGAGGTTAGTCCAGTCGTTCCAACCGATGCCGGACCACCCGGATCCATCGTTGACGGCCATGACTCTCCTTGAGGGGATGCGCGGGATATATGAACGCCGATCATGGCGTACGAGGCCGACAGATTCGGGCCGCGGCCGCAGTCGGTCCACGAGAGAACGGCGCCTTCCAGCGATCATGGCCGTACCGGCTGGCGAGGGCTGGGCGAAGCCGGCGAAAAGTCAGCGGACCCTCGGCGCGAGGGCACAGCCGAGGTCGACAGACGTCATCGTCGCGGCACCGGTTGACATCCGGTAAGCGGACCCGGCGCGTCCCACCCGATTTTGCGGGCACAGCCTGGGAGAACGTGACCAACATCATTCCGCGTATATTCCGCGAACACCGACTCATGGCCGCTCAGCGCGGCACACGGCTGCACACCCCGGAAACGATCAACGGCGCCTGGGCCGAGGGAAGTCCCTGGTCAGACGCCGTTTCTCAAGCTGAGCGGAGAGCGTGGGATTCGAACCCACGAGACCGGTCACCCGGCCTAGCGGTTTTCAAGACCGCCGCCATCGTCCACTAGGCGAGCTCTCCTGGTGACACGTCCCAAGAACGTGTCAGATTGCACACTAGTCTCTCATTGGCCCGGACGTGCCCGAGACCCGGCAGGCGCCGAACAACAAAGCCTGCCGGGCCGGCGGATCAGGGTTGGGGGCCGGCGAAACCGTCGCCGACCGAGGCGGCCAGGCGGAGGTAGGACTCGCGGGTGGCGGGCTGGAGCCTCTCCAGGTCGATCTCCGCACCCTCCTCCAGATGCGTGTCATAGGGGACCCGGATGACCGCGCGGCAGCGGGCCGCGAAATGGGCTTCCAGGCGGTCGAGGTCGACGGTCGACTTCGACCTCGGGCGGACACTGCACAGCACCACGGTGGCGGAGCGGACCAGCTCCTCGTAGTGGTGGGCCTCCAGCCAGTCCAGGGTCGCCGAGGCGGCGCGGGCGCCGTCCACGGAGGGGGAGCTGACCAGGACGAGCTGGTCGGCGAGGCCGAGCACGCCGGACATCGCCGAGTGGAGCAGGCCGGTGCCGCAGTCGGTGATGCAGATCGAGTAGAAGTTCTCCAGGACCTGGGCGACCGACTGGTAGTCGGACGCGCTGAAGGCCTCGGACACCGACGGGTCACGGTCGGAGGCGAGGATCTCCAGGCGCGAGGGGGCCTGCGAGGTGAAGGCCCGGATGTCGACGTACCTCTTGATCTGCTGGCGCTCGTTGAGCAGGTCGCGAACCGTCGCGGAGGTTTCGAGCTCGACCTTGTCCGACAGGGTGCCCCGGTCGGGGTTGGCGTCGACCGCGATGACCCGGTCTCCACGTACCTGGGCGAGGGTGGCGCCGAGGCCGACCGTGGTGGTGGTCTTGCCGACGCCGCCCTTGAGGCTGAGCACGGCGACGCGGTGGTGGCCGGTGGCCACCGGGGTGCGTGCACGGCCGACCAGCTCGCGACGGCGGCGGACCTCGGGGGACTCGCCCGGCTTGATCAGCCCCGCGGACGCCTTGTAGACCAGCTTCCGCCAGCCCCCGGCGGGCGCGTTGCGACGTCCACGGAGCAGCGACTCCGGATCCAGGCTGTCGGCCGACGGCCGGGGGGCCGTGCCCGGGGGGTGCTGCCTGGCCGGCGTACCGAAGGCGGCCGCCGGAGCCGTCTGACGGCGGCGTGCCTGGTACGGCTCCCGCACCGGTTCGGCCGTGTCCCTGCCGGGGGCGAAGGGGTTCTCCCGTTCCATCCGCTCCTGGGCCGAGGCGGCCTCCCATCCGGAGGCGGCACCACGTTCCTGGGGTGATCCGCTCTCCCGGCCCGGTGTGAAGAAACTCTCCCGTTCCTGACCGGAAGAGGAATCCGAGAAGGCGGAGAACGAGGAACGTTCCGGCGACGGCGACGCGGCCGGCTCCGGCCGGTCGGCGCCGAAGGAGCCGGGTGTCCGGAACGGCTCGGCCTGCTCGGGCTCGTGGGAGGGCGGAGGAACGGGGGCCGGGGCGGGTTCGAAGCGCTCGGCCGACTCCTTCGCCGCCGATGCCGCCGCGGATTCACCGCCGGTGGGGAATCTGTCGGTTTCCACGGAGCCGAAGGTGAAACGGTCGGCGGCGGGAGCGGTCGGATCGCCACCGGCCTCGGACCGGTCGGTCCCGGTGCTCTCCACGGAGAAGTCCCCGCTGCCGAAGGAGAAGGCCGTACCCCCCGGGGTGGACTGCGCGCGGTCCTGACCGCTGCCGAAACCACCGCCGAACGAGAACCGGCCGGTGTCGGCGCCGCCGAGCTCGTCGCTGCCGAAGGTGAACCGCTGGGTGTCCGAGGAGGCCGGCGCGGCCGGCTCAGGGTCGGCGGTCCCGGCGGACGAGGTGGACGAAGGGGTGGGCTCGGAGGACTCCGCCTGGCGCTGGGGTTGCTCGAACAGGCCGCGGGCCGGCTCGTGCGCGGGCGCCGCGAACGGGGTGCGGATGTGCGGCTCGGTGAAGTCCCCCGGGGCGCTGTCGCCGGGCTCCTGGCGCGGCAGGGGCTTGAGCGGCGCGAGAAAGCCGTCGTTGTCCTGCTTGCCGGATGCCGGGGCGGGCACGGTGAAGGAGCTCACCGTGTCGGAGGCCTCCATCCAGTCGGCCGCGTCGGCGTCCTCGACCGGCGGTTCGGCCGCCGGCGAGCCCGTGGCCGGGTGTGCCGAGTCGACGGCCGCGCGGAACAGCGGCGAGGACGCCGTGTCCGGCTCGGCCGGGACCAGGCTCCAGGGGTCCTTCGGGTACGGCGAGACGACGGTGTCGTCCACCGTGGTGGCCTTCACCGCCAGGGCCGGCGCCTCCTCCTGCTCCTTGATGGCGTCAAGCCACGCGAGCTGTTCCTCGAGAGATTCCTCACGATCGTGTCTTGCCACCGTGTTCCCCCTCGGGATGGGCATAAAAGGGCAGCAAACACATAGCAGGTTAACGCCCTGTGTTCTTGTCAACGCGAGCAACCACCAAGTTGGCTTGGCGGATACCTTTGCTCACATGCGCGCCATCGTGATCGATAAACCAGGTGGACCGGAAGTTCTGACGTGGCGGGAGGTTCCCGACCCGTTACCCGAGCGCGGCGAAATCATCATCGACGTGGCGGCCTCCGCGGTCAACAGGGCCGACGCGCTGCAGCGGCAGGGTTTCTACGATCCGCCCGCCGGCGCCTCTCCGTACCCGGGACTCGAGTGTTCCGGCGTGGTCGCCGAGGTGGGGCCGGACGTCGTGGGATTCGCGCCGGGTGACCGGGTGTGCGCGCTGCTCAGTGGCGGCGGGTACGCGGAGAAGGTCGCCGTGCCCTGGCAGCAGGTCATGCGGGTGCCCGACGGCGTCGACCTCGTCGAGGCGGCCGGGCTGCCCGAGGTGGCCTGCACCGTCTGGTCCAACGTCTTCATGACCGCGCGCCTGCGGAAGGGCGAGACCCTTCTCGTGCACGGCGGCGCCAGCGGGATCGGCACGATGGCCATCCAGCTGGCGAAGGCGTTCGGCTCGCGGGTGGTCGTCACCGCCGGGTCGCCCGAGAAGATCGCCCGCTGTCTGGAGCTGGGCGCCGACGAGGGGATCGACTACCGGCGGGAGGACTTCTCGGAGAAGGTCAGGGCCGATGTGATCCTCGACATCATGGGGGGCAGGTACCTGCCGGGGAACGTCAGGACTCTGCGGACCGGTGGCCGGCTGGTCGTGATCGGCCTGCAGGGCGGCACGAAGGGCGAGTTGGACCTGGGAGCCCTGATGGCCAAGCGGGCCTCGGTGCACGGCACCACCCTGCGCGCCCGGTCGGTCGACGAGAAGGGGGTCGTCGTACGCGGGGTCGTGGAGAACGTCTGGCCCCTGATCGACGCGGGGGCGATCCGGCCCGTGGTGCACGCCCGGGTGCCGCTGAGCGACGCGGCCGAAGCTCACCGGATCCTGGAGTCCGGAGAACACACCGGGAAAATCCTGCTAGTAGGTTGAAGACTATGAACGCTGAGGAGAGCACTCCGCACATCGTGGTCGTGGGTCCCCATGGCTCTCAGGAAGACGAGACTTCCGAGGGACGATCGGTCGCCGACCTGGTCGAGCAACCCGCCAAGGTGATGCGTATCGGCAGCATGATCCGTCAGCTCCTGGAGGAGGTTCGGGCGGCTCCGCTGGACGAGGCGAGCCGCAAACGACTCAAGGAGATCCACCAGAGCTCCATCAAGGAGCTGGAGGACGGTCTGGCGCCGGAGCTGGTGGAAGAGCTGGAACGGCTGTCGCTGCCGTTCACCGAGGACGTCAACGGCGCCCCGCCGAGCGACGCGGAGCTCCGGGTCGCCCACGCCCAGTTGGTCGGCTGGCTTGAGGGGTTGTTCCACGGCATACAGACCACGCTCTTCGCCCAGCAGATGGCGGCCCGCGCCCAGCTGGAGAACATGCGCAGGGCCCTGCCCGGCGGCATCTCCCTCCAGCAGCAACAGCAGGAGGGGCACGGCGCCAACCCCGGCCCCTACCTGTAGGGCCGTCAGGAGCTGTAGAGCCGTTCGAGGACTCCGGCGACCCCGTCGTCGTTGTTGGCCGCGGTCACGTGATCGACCGCGGCCAGCACCTCCGGGTGGGCGTTGGCGACGGCGTACGAGGTGCCGGCCCAGCGGAGCATCGGAAGATCGTTGGGCATGTCGCCGAAGGCGATCACTTCGTGCGGCTCGATGTCGCGGGTCATCGCGAGATGGGCCAGCGCGGAGGCCTTCGTGACGCCGTGCGCGCTCATCTCGATCAGTGCCCGGCCGCTGGAGTGAGTGGGGGTGACCAGATCGCCGACCAGCCCGCAGACCGCCGCCTGGAGAATGTCGGGATCCATCGTGGGGTGAAGTGCCAGCAGTTTGGCGCAGGGCCGCGAGATGAGCGTGGTCGTCCCCACCCGGAGTCCGGCGACCGCCCTGCTGTCCCACCCGCCGAGACGAAAGTCCGATTCGTGGGCGAATCCCCCCTCGTATTCCACCGAGAAGGCGAGGCCGGGGACCTTTTCCCTGAGCCGTCTCACCACCTCTTCAAGCACGTCCGGGTGGATGAGGTGGGATTTGACGATCTGCTCGGTGTGCAGGTCGTAGACGAGGGCTCCGTTGGCGCATATGGCCAGCCCTCGGTGGCGCACGGCTCCCGCGACCGTGTGCATCCAGCGGGGCGGTCTGCCGGTCACGAAGACCAGCGCCGCTCCGGCGTTCTCCACAAGCGCAAAAGCGGCGGCTGTACGGGGGGAGACGGTGCCGTCCGAACGCAGAGCGGTGCCGTCGAGGTCGGTGGCGACCAGCCTGGGGCTTCGCATAACAAGTCCCAGTCTGCACTGTGATGGCCGGGGTGTCGGCCCCAGCATCCCGTCCCAGGAATCTTCCTGATGGCGGGAACACGCATGCGCCGGATAGTGTTAGATGTGATGGCGTTGTATTAGCTGAATCCCGTTGTGAAAACCAGTTTGACTGAGCCACCCCGGGGCCCGCTGTACGACACATGGGGTTCATGAGGTGTGAATCCCAAAGTTTCAAATCCTGAGGGAGAGCTTTAATGGCTCAGGGAACCGTCAAGTGGTTCAACGCTGAAAAGGGCTTCGGCTTCATCGCACCGGATGGCGGTGCACCGGACGTGTTCGTGCACTTCTCCGAGATCCAGGGCAACGGCTACCGTAGCCTCGAAGACGGCCAGCGGGTCGAGTTCGAGATCACCCAGGGCCAGAAGGGCCCGCAGGCCTCGCAGGTCCGCGCCGTCTGACGCATAGACCTCTTGGTTGAACCTGTTTGACCGGAAGGCGGGGTTCGCTCCTGGCGAACCCCGCCTTCCGCATTTTCACGACATTCCACGACACCCGATCGGCCGGCCCCCGCCGGCGGGCGGCCACGGTCCTCGTCGGCGGCCTGCAGACGGGGCCTCACCGGTAGACAAGCCCTGAGAGCCGCCAGGCGAGACGCCGGCGGAAGACCGGGCTGATCGCCAGGATTCGCAGGACCAGGTTCCTGATCGGCCGCAGGCTCCTGTTCACGTTGGCCAGCCCGGAGAGCCGGCCGGCGAAGGTGACGACCTGCAGGGCGACGGGGCGACGGTCGGCGGTGTAGCGGTCCAGATCCGCCTGCCCGCCGCTGAGAGCGGCTGTGAGGGCTTCGGCCAGGGCGGTGGCGTCCTGATCCCGATGTTCATGCCCTGTCCTCCTGCGGGGCTGTGGACGTGCGCGGCGTCACCGGCGAGCAGCACCCGCCCGGCACGGAAGGTGCCGGCCACCCGGTGGTGGACGCGGAAGCGCGTTCCCCAGACGACCTCGCCGACCACCGCCCGCTCCCGCCGCGGGCCCCGGCTGTCCAGCAGCCCCTGCACGAAGGCCACGTCGGGGTCGCGGGGTGCCTCGTCCACCGTGGAGACGATCCGGTGGGTGCCGTCGGGCAGCGGCGCGACCACGACCAGCCCGGCGGGCGAGAAGTAGAGGACCACCTCGTCGTCCGGCACCCCGCCGGTGAGCCGTACGTCGGCCAGGCTGAACGACTCCGCGTACTGCCCGCCCTCGAACTCGATGCCCGCCTGCTCACGGACCGTGCTGTGCATGCCGTCGGCGCCGACCAGGTACCTCGCGGTGACGGTCGAGCCCCCGGAGAGGACCGCGGTCACGCCCTCGGCGTCCTGGGTGAGGCTCTCCAGCCTGTACGGCCTGGCGACGCGACCGCCCAGTTCGGCCAGACGCTCCAGCAGGACCCGCTCGGTCACGGCCTGGGAGATCATGAGCGTGTAGGGGTAGCGGGTCGGGAGCCTGTCGAAGTCGACCGGCACCAGCGTCCTGTCGCGGTCCCTGATGGTGAATCGCCGGGCGTGGATGCCCAGGGCGGTCAGCCGCCCGGAGATCCCGAGATCCTCAAGCACCTCCAGCGTCCTGGCGTGCACGACGGCCGCTCTTGAGGTGTTGTCACCAGCCGCCTGGTCGTCGACGACCGTCACGTCGAATCCCCGCCCGGCGAGGGAGACGGCGACGGTGAGGCCGGTCGGCCCCGCGCCGACGACGAGAACGTCAGTGGTCTCCGGAAGCATTTCGTCCTCCCTGAAGTATGCCAACGCTTGTTGGTCAACAATCGTTGGCATAACTGTGCGCGTCCGCCCTGGTTATGTCAACAGGTGTTGGCCTACAGTTGTTGGCATGAGGAGAACCTCGGAGGACACCAAGGCCGCGATCCTGGCCGCGGCGCGCGAGCGCTTCGCCTCGGACGGCTATGAGCGGGCGACGATCCGGGCCATCGCCTCGGACGCGGGCATCGACCCCTCCATGGTCATGCGCTACTACGGCAACAAGGACGGGCTCTTCGCCGCCGCGGCCGACTTCGACCTGAGGCTTCCCGACCTGGAGGCGGTCCCCAGGGAGGCGGTCGGCCGCACGCTCGTCGCCCACTTCCTCGACCGCTGGGAGAGCGACGAGGGGATGATGATCCTGCTCCGCACCGGCGTCACCAACGAGGGTGCCGCCGAGCGCATGCGCGGCATCTTCACCGCCCAGCTCGGCCCCCTCGCCGCCCGCCTCGGCACCGACCCCGTCCAGGCCCCCGTACGGGCCGGGCTCACCGCCACGCAGGTGCTCGGCATGGCCCTGTGCCGCTACGTCCTGCGCCTGCCGCCGGTGGTCGCCATGTCCCGCGAGGAGATCGTCGGCTGGCTCGGCCCCACCGTGCAGCGCTATCTCACCGACTGACCTTCCAGAAAGGTCACAGATGCCGTCGCGGGCGAACCCGGCCTCATCGCGGCGGGTCCACCCGTCCATGGAACGTCCTCATGGTCCCGTCCTCGCCTGGTTCGGTCACCCGGTGACGGTGGTCGCCGTCCTGGTGCTGCCGGTCAACGACCATCTCCTCAAGGCTCTGTGGCCCGGCCCGGTCTCGGGTGGCGTGAACGCACGAAGGCCCCGGCCGCGGCACAGGTTCCGGTGGCCGCCGCACCGTCCGGCTCGGCGGGTGCGGCGAACTGCGGGACGGCGCCGGGCGGGGCCTTCGCGGACGGCTACCTGACGGGTTCGAGCACGTCGAGGCCGACGTACGGGCGCAGGGCCTTGGGCAGCACGACGGAGCCGTCGGCCTGCTGGTGGTTCTCCAGGATCGCGACGATCCAGCGGGTGGTGGCCAGCGTGCCGTTCAGGGTGGCCACGTGCCGGGGCTTGCCACCGGACTCGCGGAAACGCACTCCGAGGCGGCGGGCCTGGAAGTCGGTGCAGTTGGAGGTCGAGGTGAGCTCGCGGTAGCGCCCCTGGCTCGGCACCCACGCCTCGCAGTCGAACTTCCGGGCGGCCGAGGTGCCCAGGTCTCCGGCCGCCGTGTCGATCACCCGGTAGGGCAGCTCGACCTTGGCCAGCATCTCCTTCTCCCAGTCGAGCAGGCGCAGGTGCTCGGCGTGCGCCTCCTCCGGCCGGACATAGGAGAACATCTCCACCTTGTCGAACTGGTGGACCCGGATGATGCCCCGGGTGTCCTTGCCGTACGAGCCGGCCTCGCGGCGGAAGCACGAGGACCATCCCGCGTAGCGGTACGGCAGCGCGGAGCCGTCCAGGATCTCGTCGCCGTGGTAGGCCGCCATCGGCACCTCGCTCGTGCCGACCAGGAACAGGTCGTCGTCGGGCAGGTGGTAGACCTCGCCGGCGTGGGCGCCGAGGAAACCGGTGCCCTTCATCGACTCCGGCTTGACCAGCACGGGCGTGATCATCGGCACGAAACCCGCCTCGATCGCCTGCTGCATGGCCATGTTGAGCAGCCCGAGCTGGAGCCGCGCGCCGACGCCCCGCAGGAAGAAGAACCGCGAGCCCGACACCTTCGCGCCGCGCTCCATGTCGATGGCGCCGAGCAGCTCGCCGAGCTCCAGGTGGTCTCTGGGCTCGAAGTCGAAGGACGGCTTCTCGCCGATCTCCTCCAGGACGACGTAGTCGTCCTCGCCGCCCTCCGGAGCACCGTCCTCCACCAGGTTGGGCACCGTGTAGATCAGCTCATCGAGCTCGGCGGCGAGCTTCTCCGCCTCGGCCTCGGCCGACTTGACCTGCGAGGAGAGATCCTTCGCCCGCTCCAGCAGGGTCGCCTTCTCCTCCCCCGAGGCACGGGAGACCGACTTGCCGACGGTCTTCTGCTCGGCGCGGAGCGTCTCGAAACGGCTCAGCGCACCACGTCGGCGCTCATCAAGGTCGAGCAGCGTGTCGACGACAGAGTCGTCCTCACCGCGGGCACGCTGCGACGCCCGTAGCCGGTCCGGATCCTCACGAAGGGTACGCAGGTCAATCACAGTCACAGGCTACCGAGGTACGGCTCTCGCCCGCGCCCGGTTTGCTCCGCACCGGCCGACGATCAGCTCTGGCCGGCGCGGATCCTGTCCAGCCAGGCGGCGGCCTCGGCGAAGTCGTCGTTGTTCGTACCGCGCTTGATCTGCGGCGCGAAGGCGTCGGCGCGCGGGTAGCTGCCCAGGAAGCGCACCTTGGCGGAGATCCGGTGCAGACCGGAGATCGCCTCGCCGACCCGGGCGTCGGCGACGTGGCCCTCGAAGTCGAAGTGGAAGAAATAGCGGCCGATGCCGTCGCCGGTCGGCCGCGACTCGATGCGGGACAGGTTGACGCCGCGGACGGAGAACTCGGTCAGCATCTCCAGCAGCGCGCCCGGGTGGTCGTCGGCCAGGAAGACCACCAGGGAGGTGCGGTCGGCACCGGTCGGCTCGGGCAGCGGGCCGGGGCGCGTCACCCGGACGAACCGGGTCACGGTGTCGGTGCGGTCGCCGATCCCGCTCGCGAGCTGGATAAGGCCGTAGTGCTCACCGGCGATGCGCGCGGCGATGGCCGCGTCGTACGGCGAGCCGGGGATCGCGACCTCCTGCGCCGCCGCCGCCGTCGACGGGGCGGCGACCACCACGGCGTCGGGCAGCTCGCGGGCCGTGAAGCTGCGGCACTGGGTGATGGCCGCCGGGTGGGTGAAGACCCTCTTGATGTGCGCCATCTCGGTGCCGGGGCGCACCAGGAGCGAGAACTCGACGGGGAGCAGCAGCTCCGCGGTGATGAGCAGCGGCTCACCCTGGGCGAGCTCGTCAAGGGTCGTGGTGATGGCGCCTTCGAGCGAGTTCTCCAGCGGGACGACGGCTCCGTCCGCCTCGCCGCGCCGGACCGTCTCAAGGGCCGCGGTGATGTTCGGGCTCGGCAGACGCTCGGCCTCCGGCGCCAGGATGCGCAGGGCCTCTTCGGTGAAGGTTCCCTCCGGTCCCAGGTAAGCGAATTTCGGCATGACCTCAGGCTATCCGGCGACTGTCGAAAAATGTGCCCAAGATCGCATCTTCGGGCCGCCCGCTCCTCCCCACGACCGCCCGAGGTCGCTCCGCATTAAGCCGCTTCACCTCACAAGTCACATCAGATTTGGTCATTTCACACCACGGATCACCCCGTATCAGCGGAGTGCCTGGAATGCCGCTCTCCGCCTGGGCAGCCACACCCCCAGCAGCCAGACCAGGAAAAGCGCGCCCAGCCCGAACCCGTTCTGCACGATCTTGCCAAGCACGGGACTGAGCACCGGGATCTCCGCCGCCTTGATCGTCACCCCCCACCAGGGGATCGGCAGCACGTAGTAGAGCCAGACCCCGGCGGCCACCCGGACCCTGACCGGGTCGCGCCCCTCGCCGGCCAGCGCCCCGAGCACCACGACCACCCAGGCCAGGTGATGGATCCAGGCGACCGGGGAGAGCAGCACCGCCATCAGCCCGACCAGGGCGACCCCGGCCACCGGGTGGCCGTCGAGCAGCGCCCTGCGGGCGTGGCGGAAGCCGTACCAGGCGACCGCCGCGACCAGCGCCGCCCAGAGCAGGCTGGTCAGCACGTCGGGCAGGTAGAGCCGGATGAGCATGCCGCGCATCGACTGGTTGGTGGTCGCGGCGTTGGCGCCGAGCCGCTCGGGGTCGAGCAGCGCGCGGAACCAGAAGTCGGCGGCGTCCGCCGGGATCACCAGGAACGGCAGCAGGGTCAGCAGCGCGGCGGTGAGCGCGGCGATGAAGAAGGTGTCGCGCTGTTCCCGCCTCGCCCCGGGGCCGAAACCGGTGATGAGGAGGTAGACCAGGAAGACGCCGGGGGTGAGCTTGACCGCGGTGGCCAGGCCGATCAGCATGCCGCGCGGCCACACCG
This sequence comes from Streptosporangium sp. NPDC049644, assembly GCF_040675205.1. NCBI lineage: Bacteria > Bacillati > Actinomycetota > Actinomycetes > Streptosporangiales > Streptosporangiaceae > Streptosporangium > Streptosporangium sp. NPDC049644. The sequence goes on from NZ_JBFAOJ010000015.1 coordinate 16,807, forward strand.
GGCGTCTGGTCACGCAGTCGGCCAGGCAGAGCGCGACGAGCAGGATGTCCACCTGGCCGAAGCGGACCTGGTCCCTGATCGGCATCAGATAGGTGCATGCGACCATCAGAACGGCGAACAGCAGCGGCGCCCACAGCCGGTCCACCCCGCGCGGTCTCTCCAGAGCCCCCGCCCGGGCAGGCGTACCGGGAACGACCGCCGGCGAGGCCGACGCCGTGTCCCGGGTGCCCGCCCCGGCGAGCAGGGCGCGGAAGGAGAGCCCGACGGTGACCGCCAGGGTCAGGAAGATCAGTGCCGTCCACGCCCACTGCGCCGTCGGCCATGACACCGCCGCCAGCGGGGTGGCCAGCAGGGCGGCCACCGGCGGGTAGGTGAACGGCAGCAACTGCGGCGCCGGGGTGACGAACCCGTAGACGGACCGGCCCTCCAGGACCGCCTCCCCGCCGGTACGGTACACATCCAGGTCGACCAGGCGCTGGTCGTCCACATTGCCCAGCCAGTAGAGCACCAGCGGGGCCACCGCCGCGGCGACCAGCAGCAGCGCGGACAGCCACCCCAACAACGTCAGCCACGTCCACGTGCGTCGTCCGGCCGTGGTCGCCTCGCCAGTCCTCACGACCAGGCAGGCTACCGTGGGGCCGGGGAAACGGCCGCCCGACGGACACGGACAGGGGAACGGATGGCTTCGACACCGCGCGGTCGCGGGCTCGCGCGCCCGGCCGCCACCGGGACGCCCGGCACCGCGACACGGCCGAGGCGACCCCGGCCCACCACGACAGCGTCCGCCGTAGCCGTACGCGGGTCACACGGCTCGAAGAGGAACCGGCCGACGGGGTTCTCCAGGACCGCGCTGGTCACCGTGTCGCTGCTGCTGGCCGCGGTCTGCGGGCTCCTGGGAGCCTTTGGTGCCGGTACGGCGAGCGCCTCGGTGGCGAGGGTGCTTCCCGAGCGGGTCGTGGTCATCGGGGTACCGGGGCTGGAGTGGGGTGACCTGGACCCGGAGCGGACCCCGAACCTGTGGAGGCTCGTGGGCGAGGGCGGGTCCGCCTCCATGTCCACCCGGGCGGTTCCGCCGCCGGATCGGGGGATCACCTGCCCGGTGGCGGGCTGGCTGACGGTCTCCGCGGGCCAGCGGGCGGGGGCCCCGGGCGCGGGCTGCGCGCTGCCGCGCACGCCGGAGGCGACCTCCGACGGCGGGGCGAGCGTGCCCGGCTGGGACGAGCTGTCCGCTTTCAACGCCACCACCGCCTACCGGCCGGTCCTCGGGCAGCTGGGCCGGCTCGCGGCCGGAGCGGGCCTGAAGGTGGCCGCCGTCGGACCGGGGGCCGCGCTCGCCGCCGCCGACACATCAGGAAAAATCGCGAAATACGCGGCGAACATCGAGGAACTCGGCGAGCTGTCCCCGTACGGGCTGATCGTGGTGGAGGCCGACGACCTGGCCAGGGCCTGGATCGGCGGCGGCCTCACCCCGGACGGCGTCCCGGTCGCGATGACCGCTCAGACCAGGCGGGAGGCCGTGGCCAGAGCCGACCGCGTGGTGGGCGCGGTCCTCGACCGTCTGCCCCCGCCACACGCGGCCGCCACTCCGACCTCCGAAAGCACGCGACCCCAGGAGGCCGGGAGCGGGACCACGGTCCTGCTCGGCGGCCTGGCCGACACCTCGGCCGCACCGCACCTGCACGTGGCGATCGCCCGGGGCCCGTCCCCCGGCGGCGGGCCGTACCCGCGCGGTTACCTCACCGCCACCTCCACCCGCCAGGACGGCCTGGTCGCCAACACCGACCTGACCGCCACCGCGATCGACCTGCTGGGCCTGCGGGCCCCGAACGGGGTCGTCGGACGCGCCTGGCAGAGTCAGGAGCCGAGCGGGGAGCCGGTCGCGGCGACCGTGCGGAGGCTGGCGGACGACGACCTGGCGAGCCAGGTACTGCGCGAGGTGCGAGGGCCGTTCTTCGCGGTGTTCGTGGCGGTGCAGATCCTGTTCTACCTGCTGGCCGCCGTCGCGATCCGGCGGGGCTGGGGCGGCTCCCGGGCCCTGACCGCCGTCCAGGTCGTCGCCGTGGTCAGCGGGGCGATCGCGGTCTCCACCTTCCTGGCACAACTCGTCCCCTGGTGGAGCCTGCCCGCCCCGATGGCCGCGGTGATCGTGACGATCCTCGGATTCGCCTGTGTGATCGCGGGAGTGGCGTTCGCCGGGCCGTGGCGGACGCACCCGCTGGGCCCGTTGACCGTGGTCGCCGCCATCACCTCGACGGCGTTGCTGGCCGACGTGATGACCGGCTCGGTGCTCCAGGTGAACGCGGTCACCGGCTACGAGCCGGTGACCGGCGGGCGCTTCTACGGTTTCAGCAACATCGCCTTCGCCGTCTACTCCGCCGGTACGATCCTGGCCCTGGCCGGGACGGCCCAGTGGCTGATCTCACGCGGCCGGCGCGGGCTCGCGCTCGCGGTGTGCGTGGCGTACGGGGGGCTGGCGGTGTTCGCCGACGGCTGGCCCGCGTGGGGCGCCGACTTCGGCGGGGTCCCGGCGTTCCTGGTGGGGGTCGCCGTCTTCGTGATCCTGCTGGCCGGCGGGCGGGTCTCACCGGTCAAGCTGGGGCTGGCCGGCCTGGCGGGTGTCCTGCTGATCGGCAGCATCGCGGTCGCCGACTGGCGCAGACCCGCCGACCAGCGCACCCACCTGGGCGCCTTCGTCCAGCAGGTGCTGGACGGGGAGGCATGGACCGTGGTGGGCCGCAAGTTCGGCGCGATGATCGGGGTCACGGTCGGCAACTGGTCGCTGTCCCTGCTCACGCTGGTCGCGCTGGCGTTCCTGTTCCTGGTGCTCGACCGCCCCTCACGATGGGGGGCCTCGGCCCTGGGCAGGGCCTACGCGCTCTCGCCCGCGCTGCGCGCCGGGCTGATCGGCGCGCTGGCCTGCGCGCTGATCGGCTTCCTGATGAACGACTCGGGCATCGCGATCCCGGCGATGGCGCTCACGGTCGCGGTGCCGCTGACGCTCGCCGCCTCCGTGCGCGCCCTGGCGCTCTCGCCGCCCAGCACACCAGGACGATCGTCAACGCCAGCAGCGTCCACGGCACCACCTGCTCCCTGAGCAGGGTCTTCATCCAGAGCAGGTCCTCGGGGCGCAGCGCCTCCCTGGCCGGCAGATAGCCCAGCGACAGCACGGCGACCCTGGCGACCATGAAGCCCTCCAGCGCGGGCCAGGACGCCATGGCCAGCAGCGCGAAGGCCAGCCCGTCGTACCAGGGCAGCGCGTACGGCGCGGCGAACAGCCAGGCGACCACCATCGCCGCGGCGACCGCGGGCGCGGTGTCACCGGACGCGGTTCCCGCGGGCAGGGCCCGCAGCAGCAGCCAGGCCAGGCAGACCATCAGCAGCAGGGAGCCGATCTGGATCCAGGCCGAGTAGGCGCCCGGCCCAAAGAGCGACTGGAACCCCACCTTGACGAGCTGCCAGGGCGTGGCGAGGGAGACCTTCTTGCTGGCGGCGCTCACCTGGTCGAGCACGTGCGGCCCGGCGAGGGCGTAGATCGCCACCACGGTGGCCGTCGCGGTCCCCGCCACCACGGCGAGCCTGCCCGGCGAGCGGCGCAACTCCCACGCCGGGCCGAGGGCGACGAGCCCGGCGTTGAGCTTGACCCCGATGCCCACCCCGAGCAGCAGCCCGGAGGCGGCCCCGCGAACCGTGAGCGCGGCGACCATGCAGGCGATGGCGAGGGTGTCGATGTGCATCCCCGCGCCCAGGTGGTAGATCATCAGCGGGTTGGCCGCCCAGAGCAGCGCCGCCCGCCCGCGCAGTTCCTCGTCCCCCCTGGCGAAACGGTGCAGCAGCAGCGCCGTACCGATGAACGCCGCGGCGTTGACCACGGCCATCACGAAGACCGTCAGCCGGACCGAGTCACCGCCCACCAGGCTCGCCAGTGCCTGTACGGCGGTGGCGACCGGGCCGTAGACGCTGGTCACCTCGGCCCACTCCTCCACCGCGCCAGTGACCGGATCATGGGGCAGCAGAGCGGGGGTGATCGCGTAAGGGTCCTGGCCGAGCGTGACCAGCCGGCCGTACGCGGCGTAGTTGAGGTGGTCGGCCGAGCCCGAGGGCGGCAGGAAGGCGAGCAGCCCCGCGGTGGCGCAGCCCGCCATGAGCAGCCATCGCGCCTCCGGCCTCCACCGGGACCTGAGCGCGGCGGCGAGCCCGAGCCCGCCCAGGACGATCGCGGCGGCGCCCATGGCGATGACCAGATGGGCGCTCACCGGAACGTCCAGCGAGTACGGCGGCTGCCAGGACGGCCCGGGCAGCCTCGGGACCATGGCGGAGGGCCCCAACAGCCCGATCAGGACCGTGACCGCCACCGAGAGCCCCATGGCCCCGAACGCGGCGATGTCGAGCCGCCGCGGCATGCCGCCGACGGGGCTCCGTCTCTTGTCGCCGACCGACGCCTCCAAGCTCACCCGCAGATTCCAGCACATCCCGCAGGTGCCCGGTACGGCAGCGGCGCGGCGGGCGACCTGTTCTCCCGGCGGCCCCGGCCGTCCTCGCATCCCGGACTCGACCTCGGCCGGCCCTCGACGACCAGCCGCACCGCCGACTCTCACGCGGCTCCGAACCGCGAAGACATCGAACATGCGGAGGCCGCGGAACCCGTGACGAGCCGTTCGGCCGAGTGAACGTTCCCGGGCCTAGCGGCGGACCAGCAGGGCGCGGGCGACGTCGCGGAACTGCTTGGCCCGATGGAGCTGGGCCCGCCAGTCGGTGCCGGTGGCCCGGTGGGCCATCTCCACCTGGACCTCGCGCACCCGAAAGCCCTTTCTGAGCAGATCGATCGTGAGACCGGTCTCCACACCGAAGCCGTGGGCCAGTGGCCGGGCGGCTTCGAAGGCCGCCCGGGTCAGGCAGCGCTGGCCGTTGAGCGGCTGGACGGGCGTCCAGCCGGTGGCACGCTCGACGCCCTCACGGGCGAGCTTCACGACGAACCCGTGGCCGCCGAGCTTCACCCGGGTGGCGAAGACGGCGATCGTCATGTCGACCTCGCCCGCCGCGACCGGCTCGATCAGCGGCGCGGCGGTACGGGCGGTCTCCCCCAGGTCGGCGTCGAGGAACAGCAGGTGCCGGGGCTCCTCGTCGTCGAGCAGGCGGACGGCCTCGGCACCGCTCTCCATCGCGGCGGCCTTGCCCCGGTTGTGGCTGTGCCGCACGACGTGGGCTCCGGCCGCCTTGGCCACCCGTCCCGTCTGGTCGGTCGAGCCGTCGTCGACGACCATGACGAGATCGACGCCGGGGAGCGTCAGGGCCGCGGCCACGGTCGCCCCGATCCGATCGTCCTCGTTCTTGGCGGGAATGATCGCCGCCGTACCGGTCATCTAACACCTCCAACATGGAAACCCCGGGCATCGGCCGCGGGGAGAGGGTCACCCCTGGGATTCGGAGGTCATCAGCTTCTCCGGCAGGGTCTCGTGCACGACGAAGACCGAGTCTAGGCCCGTGACCTGAAGGATCTTGCGTACGGCGGGCCTGGGCGCCGCCACCTCCAGCGTGCCGCCGCGCTCGCGCAGCCGCTTGAGCGCGGAGAGCAGCACGTTCATGCCGGTGGAGTCACAGAACTCCACGGCGGACATGTCGAGGACCACGAGCGTGGTCTGGCTCTGCCCGAGCAGCCGGGTGAACTCGGCCTGCAGGCGAGGTGCGGTGTATAGGTCGATTTCGCCAACGATGGTCACGACGGTGTGACCGGCATGAGATCGAGTTGCGACTTTTAGCTCCACAGCGGGCACACTAGCGGCGCGAGAGCCACCGGTCACGCTCTCTTGAACAACCCGAGTCGTCCGCCCTTTGTCCCCCGTTTCGGCCTCACGGAAACCCGGAGTGCGCGAAGCTTGACACTGCGCAACACCGGCTTGGCCGGAAAAGGGAGAAGACCCGACATCTCCCGATCATCGCTGCGCCACGGCGGTGACAGCCGCTGAGTTACAGGAAACGGGCTCGAACGTATCGATGAACACCGACCTACCCGAGGATCTCCAGCGGCAGCGGCTCCGGGAACACCTGGAGTCCATGATCACTCGTACCGACAGGGCCACCTCGTGGCGCGACGCGGCGAGTTCACTGCGGAACCTGGTGAACCACGAGGGACACGTCCCGATCAGAACCAGCCTGTCGACCGAGGACCTCGACTTCCTCGAAGGGGCACGCGAAGAGCTGCTCGACCTCGCCACGCTCGGCGTCAGGCTGCTCGACCTGCACCAGCCGCGTGACGCGGGCGGCATCACCAGCGACACGGCACATCCGATCCTGCGCTGCCGCAGTTGCATGTGGCGCTGGCCGTGCCCGACGTTCCGGGCGATGGTGGAGTCCCTGGGCACCACCAGGAGGCTCGCCTCCTGCCGGCACGTCGAAACCGACGCCGCCGAGGACGACGAGCGCGTGCGGATGCCCCTCCTGGTCTCGGTGAGACCCGGGAGCGACGCCACGGCCGCACCGACCTCCAACGGCAACGGTCCCGGCTGACGGCCCGAACCGGTGGCTCGCCGCACCCGGGCCGATCGGATCAGGGCCGGTGACACCGCCCCACGACGACGGCCGGGCGGTGCCGTTCAGACGGAGATCGGCAGGCGGATCTCGAAGCGGCAGCCCGGACCGGAGTTGACGACGCCGATCACTCCCTCGTGGGCCTCGACGATGCCGCGCGCGATCGCCAGGCCGAGGCCCGCTCCGGCGCCGTCGGCACTGGGCGTGCGGGCGGCCTCGCCGCGGAAGGCGACGTCGAAGACGCGGGGCAGGTCGTCCACCGGGATGCCACCGCAGCAGTCGGCGACGGACAGGCAGGCGATCCCGCCCTCGACCGAGGCGCGGACCAGGACGGAGCCGTCGCCGGGGGTGTGCCTGATCGCGTTGACCACCAGGTTGCGCAACGCCCGGGAGAGTTCGGCCGCGTCGGCCTGGACGGGGATCACCGGGCCGACCTCGCCGGCCAGCCGCACCCCCTTGGCTCTGGCCAGTTGCTCCACCCCGGCCAGCGCGTCGGCGACCAGGTCGCTGAGGCCGATCCGGTTGCGCGACAGGCGCAGCGCCCCCGCGTGGATCTTGGACAGCTCGAAGAGGTCGTCGACCATTCCCGACAGCCGGTCCACCTCCAGACGGATCTGCCGGTGGTAGCGGCCTACGGTCTCGGGGTCGGCGACCACCCCGTCCTCCAGGGCCTCCGCCATGGCCCGCATGCCCGCCAGCGGGGTACGCAGGTCGTGGCTGACCCAGGCGACGAGCTCACGGCGCGCGCTCTCCAGGGCACGCTCGCGCTCGTGGCCCAGGCGCAGTCGCCGGTAGGCCTGATCCAGGCTCCCGGCGATCGTGCCGAGCTCGGCGGGGAGACCTCCGGGTGGGGTGAACTCCCCCGAGGCGGGCACCGCGTGCACGGCGTCGACGAGCCTGCGGCTGGCCGCCACCACCCGGCGGGCGAGCACCGTCGCGACGCCCAGCCCGACCAGGCCACCCACCACGACCACACTGAGCACGATGTCCCTCGGCGTACCCTCAATGATCATTTTCAGGGTGATGGCGACCACGCCGCCCACCGTCGCCAGCACGGTCACCACGACGACCACCGCGAGCATCGCGCCGATCGACCGCTCGCGCAGCAGCCACATCGCCCCCAGCCCGGCGAGCGCGACCAGCAGGCCGAGGCCGGCGGTGACCGCGACGATCAGCAGAATCTCGGGGATCACGGCTCAACCAGCGGCTCGTAGCGGTAGCCGACGCCCCACACCGTGACGATGCGCCGGGGAACGGTCGGATCCGGCTCGATCTTCTCGCGGAGACGGCGGACGTGGACGGTCACCGTGGAGGAGTCGCCGAAGGACCAGCCCCAGACCTGGTTGAGCAGCGCGGACCGGCTGAAGGCCTGGCGGGGGTTGCGCATCAGGTGGGCCAGAAGATCGAACTCGCGGGCGGTCAACATGATCTCGCCACCTCGGAACCGCACCTCGTGCGCCCCGACGTCGACGGTCAGATCGCCGTCCCTGAGCACCCCGGTGCCGGTCGGCAGCGAGGCGCCGCGCGCCCGCCGCAGCACCGACTGCACGCGCAGGGCCAGCTCTCTGGGACTGAAGGGCTTGGTGACGTAGTCGTCGGCACCGGTCTCCAGCCCGACGACCCTGTCCATCTCCTCACCCAGCGCGGTCAGCATGATCACTGGAACCGGCCACCGCTCCCTGAGCTTCCTGCACACCTGGAGCCCGTCCATCCTGGGGAGCATCAGGTCGAGCACCATCAGGTCCGGCGGGTTGGACAGCGCGCGCCTGAGCGCCTCGGCGCCGTCTCCGACGCACTCGACCACGTGACCGTCACGTTCCAGGTAGCGGGCCACCACCTCGGCCACCATCGGATCGTCGTCGACCACCAGAATCCGCGCGCTCATGACCTCAACGGTAGGCCCGCCAGAGGAGATTCCTAAGCCGTGTCACCGGTCCGTAAGCACTCGATCGTTACGATCAAGGCGCCCGCCGTTCCTCCCGTCGGCGTACGGTGGAGCACATGAGTCGTATCGTGCTGGCGGTCCTGGGCGTCCTGCTCGCGCTCTATGTGGTGTTCGGGCTCGTGCTGCCCGCCCTTTTCGGGCTGCTGAAGTTCGTGATCGTGTTGGCGGTCGTGGCCTTCGTGGTCGTCGCCCTGGTCACCGTGGTCTCCAAGTCCAAGAGTTGAACCTGCTCCTCGCCGTCCAGACACTGGCGGTCTGGATGTTCGACGGCGGCGGCGTCCTGACGGCGACCGCCGTGGTCGGGCTGGGCGTGCTCCTGCTCGCCTGGGCACTGCGACCGGCGCCCGTCACCTCCGGCGCGCGGGCACGGTCGCCGCTTTCGCGGCGCGATCGGGCCAGGCGGACGATGTTCGTCCGGCAACGCGACCCCGACGCGGCCGGGAGGTCCCGGCCCAGAGCACCCTCCGCGGGCCCGGCGCCCGCGTAACCCCCGCGACCACCGTGTGCCGCGCGCACACGCTCTGAAGACCCCCGCGGTGCGCGGGCGTCCTCTGTACCGTCCCCACTCCGGTCAGAAGGGCCCCGACCATGTTCGACCCCGTCATCGGGTTCACCGCCGACCTCATCACCGCGCTCGCCGGGCCGCTGGGCTCCACCGCGCTCGCGATCGTCGTTTTCACGCTCCTCGTCCGGCTCCTGCTGCTCCCGCTCAGCGTCATGCGGGCCAGGGGTGAGCGGGCCAGGATCCGCCTCGCCCCGGAGATCCGGGAACTCCAGAAACGCCACGGCCGCCATCCCGAGCGGCTCCAGCGGGAACTGGCCGCCCTCTACGCCAGGGAGAGGACCTCACCGCTGGCAGGCTGCCTGCCGTCGGCGGCGCAGTTGCCGTTCCTCATGGTGACCTACCAGGCGTTCGTCTCCTCGACGATCGCCGGGCAGGCCAACGCGCTGCTGACCCACGGGCTCCTCGGGGTGCCGCTCGGCCAGCAGTTCGCGGGCACGGTGGCCGGGTTCGGGCTGCTCAGTGGTCCGACCCTGGTCTTCGCCGGGCTTTTCCTGCTGCTCGTCGCCATGGCGTGGGTCGCCTCCCGCCAGACGCGGAGCACGATGAGCGAGGACGTCCAGCCCGCGGCGCTGCGCCGGGTGCTGCCCCTGCTGCCGTACGGAACCGTTCTGGTCGCGGCGGTGCTGCCGCTCGCGGCCGGAATCTACCTGCTCGTCACGACGGCCTGGACCACCGGGGAGCGGGCGATACTGCACCGGCCCGCGCTCGCCGGAGGCTGACGGCACTCCGGACGGCGGGGGAGGTGCCGTCCCGCTTCATGACAGGCCAAGCGGGACGGCACCCGAAGGAAGGACTATCCGCATTCCCTGAGGGCGGGTTCCGGGGTGGAGACATGGCCGTTACCTACCGTGTTGACCGCCGTGACCACCGCCCAGACCGTGGTGATGTCCCCCTCGTGTCTGACTCCCCATGTCGAGGCCAGATATTCGACGATTCCGAGGCCTCGCCCTCCCAGGGAGGAGAGCGTCGGGCGCCCTGCTCTTGGTTCGGTGGCCGCGCCACCGTCACTCACCGCAACCTCGACCTGCTCCTCGGTCCAGTGCCATGACACCCTGATCTGCCCCGACGGCAACGGATGCGCGTGACGCAGCGCATTGCTCAGCAGCTCGCTGACCACGAGTACCGCGTCGTCTATGGCGGTCTCGTAAACACCCCGTTCCTGCAGGTCAGAGCAGAGGCGTTGGCGTGCGACAGCGACGCTGGACGGTGCATACGGCAACAACACGACGCTCGACGCACTCACCTCCCCGTATGCCTTTCCCCCCTGAGGAACTCACCCCAGTACGACCGAAATGCCCCGTTAGATAGTCTCGGAAACCGAGCAGCAATTACAGCTTGTGCACATTCGACAATAGATCAGCGGATCCGTTACCGACTCGTTACCGCCTTGGCGTGTCGATCAGGTAAGAGCGTCCGGCGTGTCGGCGATACGGAGGGCCAACCTCATCCGGGTGCCGCCCGCGGGGCGTGGATGCGCCGACACCTCTCCTCCCTGTGCCCGTGCCAGGCTGCGCACGATGTAGAGACCAAGCCCGACTCCGCCGAACCTGCGGCGGTCGCCGCTGTCCGCCTGGACGAAGCGGTCGAAGACGCGCTCCCTGCTGGCCTGGGCGATGCCCACGCCCTCGTCGTCCACGACCAACACCACCCGGTCACCATCCACCCATGCCTCTACCCTGATCAGGCCACCGTCCGGCGAATATTTGAAAGCGTTCTCCAGCAGCTGGGCCAGCAGGATATCGGTGGCCAGCGCGTCGCCGGAGACCAGGGGCAGGTCATCGGGCACGTCGACCTCGACCCGGTGCAGATCCGACAGGATCGGCAGGCCCAGGGTGGCTCCCCGCACCAGCTCGGCCAGGTCGAAGCCCTCGATTCTGAGCGTGAGCTCACCGGCCCCCGCGCGCGAGCCCAGCAGCAGGTGGTCCATGAGCTGGCCGAGGGAACGGGCCCGCTCGGCGATGATGCGCACCGCGGCACGGCGCTCGGTGTCGGTCATGCTGTCCCAGCGGTCGTCGAGGGTGCCGGCGAAGCCGCGGACCACGGTGATCGGGGTGCGCAGTTCATGGCTGGTGGTGGCCAGGAAGAGATCCTTGGCCTCCTCCAGTTCCTTCGCGCGGGTGATGTCGCGGAAGTCGACCACGATCTCGCCCGTCTCCACGATCTCCGCGCAGAGCACGTCCAGCCAGGTGCCCGAGGGCAACTGGATGGTGAGCTTCTCTCCCGGCGCCGGGAGCTGGAACGGGGGCGGGCCGCCGATCACCTCGGCGGAGTGGAAGCCGGTCAGCTCGCCGGCGGCCGGGTTCCACTGGACGACCCTGCCCAGCTCGTCGAGGACCGCTATGCCGTCGGCGCTGGCGTCGAACACCGCCCGCTCGTGGGCCCGCTGCCGTACGGCCTCCTGGTAGGCCATCGCGTTGCCCACGGCGATGCCCGCGTGACCCGCGAGGAGCTCCAGCAGCTCCAGCTCCAGGTGGCCCACCTTGCGCTTGGCGAAGAGCGCGTACAGCGCGCCGTACGGTCGCCCGCCCATGGCCGCGAGACCGAGCGCGATGGTGTGCAGGCCGGGCAACTGCGACCAGATCAGCTCGTCCAGCCGGTCCTGGTCACCGGTCTCCAGCAGGACGGTCCTGCCCTCGCGCAGCAGCTTGCCGACCAGGCTGGTGCGGAGGTCCGCCGTGGAGTTCCGCATCGAGCCGGGAAGGTTGTGACGGGCCACGAGGCGGAGCCGGTCGCCCTCGATGAGCACGAACCCGCCCGCGTCGGCCCCGGTCAGGTCGGCGAGGCTGGCCGCGATCCGGTCCAGCACCGCGGGCAGCTCCAGCTCGGCGTTGATGTCGGCGACCACGTCGGTGAGCCGGCGGACGAGCTGTGCCCGGCGGGCGTTGCGGTCGTTGGCGCTCTCGTCGTCCTGGGCCAGGTGGTAGACGCTGACATAACCGATGGGGGTGCCGTCCCGCGAGGAGAGCGCGCCGGTGTCCACCCGCAGATCGAGCAGGCTGCCGTCCCGTCGGAAACGCTTGGTCCGCAGCGACACCTGGCCGCCGGTGCGGACCTTCTCCAGGACCGCGTTGTGCTCGGCCATCAGCTCCTCGGGAACCACCGGAACCCGCCGGCCGACCGTCTCCTCGGCCGACCAGCCGAAAAGGCGCTCGGCGGCGGGATTCCAGGCGATGACCGTCTGTTCGCGATCAATGGCGACGATCGCGTTGGGCGCGTCGGCCACGACCGCCCGGCCGATGCCCTCGTCATTGTCGGCCGTGTAGTCCACCACACACCCATAGTGCCGTCTCAACCGGCCTGATCTTGGCACTTTCGTCCCGCACGTGTTGCCACTGGCCGGGCGATCCGTCCGATACTCTGCGGTCACCACACACCTGGATACGAAAGGGTGGGGCCATGTCATCCGGCGACATCGATGCATTGCTACGGGTGACCTCGCCCGACTACGTCGGCACGAGCCATCCCGACATCGCGTTCGGCACGCTCGACGGACCGCTGGGGCGTCTCACCCTCGCCGTGACGGGCCGGGGTGTGGTGGCCTGCAGCTACGAGGACGAGAACGTCGTCTTCGAGCGGATCAGCAGGGAGGTCGGCACCTTCATCGGGCCGGACCCCCGGCGGCTCGACCCGGTCCGCCGGGAGCTGGACGCCTACTTCTCCGCCCGCCTCCGGGCCTTCACCACAACGGTGGACCTGCGCCTGGCCACCCAGTTCTCCAGGACGGTGCTGCAGATGATGCTCTCGGTGCCGTACGGGACGGTGACGACCTACCGCGAGATCGCCGAGCGGATCGGCAGGCCGCGGGCGCTGCGCGCGGTCGGCAACGCGCTGGGCAGCAACCCGGTGTGCGTCATCGTGCCGTGCCACCGGGTCGTCGAGAGCGAGTCGGTCCTCGGCGGGTACGCCGGGGGCTCGGCCGCCAAGGAACGCCTGCTGCGCATCGAGTCCCGCGCTTAGCGCGCCTCCGCCCGGTCAGGAACGGCGCCGGAGCGCACCGGTGCCCAGGGTGACGAGACCCGCGGCGAGGAACGCGCCGACGGCCGCGCTCATCCACGGCTGCGGGACGAAGCCGAGCAGGTCACGGGCATCGGTCCAGAACGAGGTCCACCAGGCCAGCTCCGGGGCGACCGGCAACGCGGCGAGCATCCACCACGCCGCGAAGCCCAGCAGCCACGGGGCCACCATGAGCCAGCGCGAGGGCGCGCCGTCGGAGGTGTCCCAGCTCCTGGCGCCGCCGAGCAGGAAGTAGTCCACGGCGAGCACCGCGAACATCGGCACGAAGACCGCCCCGATCAGGCTCAGGAACGCGGTGTAGGTGTCGACCTTGACGAAGATCGCGAGCAGGGTGACCAGCACTCCGATAACCACGGAGATGACCCTGCGGTCCAGCCTGGGCATCAGGTTCTGCAGTGACATGGTGGTGGAGTAGACGTTCACGAACGACTGGTCGGTCTCCCTGAGCACCAGGATGCCGAAGAACAGCGGGCCGAGGGCCGCGGCCACGAAGGGGTCCCAGACCCGTCCGGTGTCGTTGCCGACCAGGGCGAGCGCCGCGATTCCCAGGACCAGACAGGCCACCTGGGTGATCGTGTAGCCACCGACGACACCGGTGAACGTGGCCCTGCCGGACCTGGAGAACCGGGCGAAGTCCGCCGCGACCGGCACCCAGGAGACCGACAGCGCGATCACGTAGTCGACCGAGGGCGCGAAGGCCTCCCACGATCCACCGCCGATGGACGGCCCCCGGCTGAACAGGGCGACCGCGAACCAGATCATCGAGACGACCACGCCGGCGGTGACGTACCGGCGGAGCAACCGGACCGCTCCCAACGGCCGGATGCTCAGCGCGGTGGTGATCACCCCTCCGAGGACCACCCAGACCGCGTACGGCACCTCGAACCCGAAGGATCCGGCGATGGCCTGGGCGCCCTGGGCGATGACCCAGAGCTCGAACGCGCCCCAGCCGAGCATCTGGACGATGTTCAGCACGGTCGGCAGGTACGAGAGCCTGGCACCGAACAGCCCACGGAGCAGGACCATCGCCGGAGCGCCGGTCCGCTGCCCGGGAATGGCGGCCAGGCCGACCATCGCGGTGCCGATGACGCTGCCCACGACGGCGGCCAGGATCGCGGCCACGAAGCTCAGTGGCCGGTCGCCGAGCGGATCGATCAGCGCGATCGCGCCGGAGAACCCGAGCAGGCTGACCCCTAGATTGGCCCAGAGCGCGCCCTGGTCGAGCACGCCGAGTTCCCTGGGAGGAGCCTCGTCGAGGGTGAGGGGGGCCTCGGCTGACTTGGAGTCAACGACGGCAGGCGACATCACACGCTCCCTACGCCGGCATTACCCGGACAGGTTCATGCGGTCGGCAGCAGCTGTAGCTGCCCTCTCAGCCTGGTTGCCCCAAGCTCCCGCGCTGGTTGATACGCAAAGCCGAGATCACCCCAGCTCGCGCCCATCATGATGCACCATCTGTCTGGATTCGGCCAGCGCGGGGTTCGCGCGACCGTCTCACGAGACGAGTCCGTCCACGTCCGCAGAAGTACAGCTACGTACGTAGCGATAGCTGTACTTCAGGGCTGTACGGCAAGCCGTCCGACCTCTAGGTCTAGAGGGGAGCCCCTCTAGACCTAGAGGGGCTCCTAGAGGCTGATCCGATGCTCTACCAGGGACCTAGCGTCCTAGAGGCCCCTTCGCGCCTCTTCCTGAAAGGGCGCAGTTGCTCGCTTTCGCACCCCACGCCAGCTGGCCAACTCAGGATCGAAGGCCCAAGGGCTACATGGCGCTTCGCGCGGCCAAAAGCTAGACCCGCGCCACGTCCCCGAGGGGGTCACACCCCAGGTCACAGGGGGTGTGCGGGTCACGCCCTGTCTGTGACCCCCTGTGTATGGCCTGAGCGGCCACAACGCCGGGCTGTGACCCCCCGTGCGGGTCACACCCCTCCCCGCCTTCCGGAGCCCGTAGAGGTCTCCTGCCCCCCCTCCCTGCGCTGGGGGGCACGGGGTCACACCCCACCCCCGCCGAAGCCATCGAGTCGGGGGGAGTGGTCGCCCGCCTGTGTTGTTCCAGCCGGGTTGTGGCGCCTGGCACCACAACCGATCGCCCCAATCCGACGCTCGACTCGATCGATCGGCTAAGCCCCACAACCTTGCTGGAACAACAGGGGGGATCGAGGGCTGAGCTTCACCGAAACCGCGCGGGACCGTCGCGGCCGGTGCCACAACCTTGCTGGACCAACCAGGGGCGTCAGAACGGCCATCGGGCAGGGTGTCAGGCGGAGCGTCAGACACCGTCTGACACCCCTCGCGTGCGCGCGTTACCTGGGGAAATAGGCCGGTGCCGTCAGACACCGTCTGACGGCAGACGCTCGCGCAGTTGCCTTTGCCCGCGCGAAGCGCGTAGGAGGCGCGCGAAGCGCCATGCTGCGATCAGAGGCTTTCCGAGACCACAGTACAAAAGGCCGTGAAGATCCTCCGAAGCCTGTTGTCCAACGCGATCACGGAGGAGGTCATCGCCAAGAACGTCGCGACCGCGCTCCGCCTTCCCGTCTTGCGAAGGCGTAAAAGCAAGGCGTGGTCTGTGGAGGAGGCGCGGCTGTTCCTGGAGAACGCGCGCAACGAGGCTGACCCGCTTTATGCGGTGTACGTCCTCATCCTCGTTCTGGGCCTACGCAAGGGTGAGGTGCTGGGGCTCGATTGGAAGTATGTGGACCTGGACGCCGGGGAGTTGTACGTTGGCGAACAGCTACAAAGGGTCCGTAATTGCCTGCTTCGGAGGGCGGTGAAGACTGACGATTTCGAAGCACCGATTCCCTTGCCTGGGATCTGCCTTGCAGCCCTGAAGCTGCGCAAGCAGCAGCAGGACAGCGACAGGCAGGAAGCCGCAGTGCAGTGGCAGGAAACGGGGCTGGTCTTCACCTCCCCTCTCGGGAAAGCGTTGGACCCGACGAAATTCAACGGCCGGTTCGATGCCCGCGTGGCGAAGGCGGGCGTACGCCGAATCACCGTACACGGCACCCGGGGGACATGCGCAACCCTGCTGGCCGCACTCAACGTTCATCCTCGCGTAGCCATGCGGGTTCTCCGTCACAGCAACATCAAGATGACGATGGAGGTATACACCGATGCCACCGACGAAGCCACCTGCGAGGCGCTAAAGAAACTTAGTAGCGCCCTCGACCAAAGGGGATCTTAGCAGGAGATCCAAACGACAGCCAAAGACCATGGCTATTTGATAAACTGTTCCACCAATAACTGAAGGGCGGTTCCCAGCAAAGCGCCGATCGCCACAAATAGCCACTGGGATCTCTTCGATCTATCGTCGATTGCTTTAATGAGGGGGTCGGCGCGAGCTGCAACAAGACGCTCAACCGCCTCGACAGCATCACGCTGCGTCTTGGCATATTCTCGATCTCTCTCAGCTCGTTGGCGACTCTCCTTGGCTTGTCGGGTCAAATCTTTGGCTATCTCTGCTCTCGCTTGAATCTCGTTTTGCAGGAGAGCAACATCGGCCGCCGCCTTTATTAGATGTTCCGTAGCAACAGAAAATCTTTCATCTAGGTCATCTTCGGTCGGCACACTGATTTGCTTGAGTTCCTGAGCGTAACCTTCAATACGAAGTACTCGTACAGCTACCGCTGCCGCACTGGATACCATTAAAGCATTAATGATACCATCTTCTATAATGTCGCTTACAAGCACAAGAAGACCGAAAGATAGATTCACTAATCCTATCACTCTACCGCCAGCCCTACTTGTAATACGATTAGCAATAGTGAGCACAGGGGAGCCGGATACCTCGACTTCACCTTTTCGCGACAGCGGTCCTATCAATATCAGCGCGAGCATGAATAATATAATCGCTTGATACATGTTGCCTGGAAAAAAGTCTGCCATAACTGCCATTAGCGAAAACGTGGCAGAGGTGCCAAAAATAATTGCTATTGCAATTTTTCTTGATTTCACAGTATCGAGTACTTTGGTGTCCACAGCTGTCTATCGTGCGAAACGGTGCCCGTGTTGCATGTTTGGCCGGTCCACTCTGCGGAGCACTCTAAATCTTGAGCCAGGAGGGAGCGGGATCCCGCAGCTAAGGGGACGGAATCCCGCGACGAAGATCACCGAAATTCTCAGGAGCGAAGGATCAAGGACAGCGTGCGCATCTCATGGCTACTGCTGTACTTCGTAGCTGTACGAGGAGACAAGCGGTCCTCTACCAATACATGAGTAGCCTCTGACCTGCGCTGCAGCGGCGGCGCACGCAAGCGCAGCACCATCCGGACAGATTCATGCGGTCGGCGGCGCGTCGGAGGGTCCGTGCGACCCTCTGCGTGGCTCCGCCCTCTCAGCCCGGTCACGCCCGAGCTCCCGCGGTAGATAATTCGCCCCGATTATGCCATTTATTCCTTTCTTGGCAAGGACCGCCATCTCGGTGGACGTCGACTCAGGTCACCGGGACCGCTCAGGCCACGAACGGGTCCTGACCGCTCTCGGCGACCATCGAACGCCCCGCCACCTCCCAGGACCGCATACCGCCGCCGACGTTGATCGCGTCCCAGCCCATGTGGTTGAGCCAGGCGGTGGCGTTGGCGGAACGGCCGCCGACCCGGCAGATCACGTAGACGGGCGCGCCCTTGGGCACCTCGTCGACCCGGGACTGCAGCTCACCCAGCGGGATGTGGACGGCCCCCGGCGCGTGCCCGGCACGCCACTCGTCGTCCTCGCGTACGTCGAGCAGGAAGGCGTCATCCGGCACGGCCCGTACCTCGACCTCAGGAACACTCATGCGCCTATTGTTCCAACTCCCACACCTGATGGGTGCGCAAAGCCTCTCGGACGCCCTCATCCGGACTCTCAATTT
This sequence comes from Streptosporangium sp. NPDC049644, assembly GCF_040675205.1. Lineage (NCBI taxonomy): Bacteria > Bacillati > Actinomycetota > Actinomycetes > Streptosporangiales > Streptosporangiaceae > Streptosporangium > Streptosporangium sp. NPDC049644. The sequence continues at coordinate 34,698 of NZ_JBFAOJ010000015.1, forward strand.
CCCCTGATAGCGAGCTAATTCACCACAACTGACCGACTGAATCAGCCGGCCTTCGGTGCCCCGTGGCCGAAGGATCGGCGACACCGGCGCCGAGGAGGGAGCCGAAGGCGCGGGAGGCGGGCGGGCCGGGAAAGACGAAAGGCCGCCGCGAGGGGACGGCCTCAGGGCACGTCCCAGAAGGCGAGTTCATGGGCCATTCCCTCGGTGAACAGCTTTTCCGCCCTACCGGGGTCGGGTGCCGCCTCGTCGATCATCACGGCGATGCGCTCGGTCAGCTCGGCGAAGGCCGGATGGGCGTAGGTGTCGACCCAGGCACGGTATCGCGGCTCGTCGGGCGGGTTCTCGGCCAGGGCCCGGCCGAGCGTGGAGTAGCCCCACATACAGGGGTAGAGCGCGGCCAGGCCGTCGGCGTAGACCGCCGCGGAGTCGAGCAGGAAAGAGGTGTAGGCCGCGCAGGCAGGCCCCTTTCGCACCCCGCCGAGATCGGCGCCGAACTCCGCGGACAGCGAACGGTGCAGGTTCAGCTCCTCGTGGAATGTGGCGTGGGCCAGATCCACCAGGTCCCCCAGGTGCCCGTCAGGGGCCTGCCAGGCGAGTCGCGAGAAAACCCGCACGTAGTCGAGCAGGAACAGGTAGTCCTGCTCCAGCCAGGACCGGAAAACCGGCTCGGGCAGGTCTCCTCGCGCGATGCCGACCACCGTCGGGTGCGCGAGCTGCGCCTCGACGAGCGGGCGGCCAATGGCATGCAGTCTCCCGGAAACACTCATAGTCCGGGCATTGTGTCAGGTGAGGGCGGCGGCGCCGAAGGAGACGCTGAAGCGCCTGCACCAGATGGTGACGCTCTTCAGGCTGTCGAGGTCGGCCCCCGCGGGGATGGCGTAGTTGGCGTTACCCCGGTTGCCCTTCAGCTCGCCGAGTTCGAGGTGCTTGCCGTCGTCCAGGTTGAACCATCCGGCCCTGCCCTCCTTGACGGGCTGGTCACTCAGCCAGACCCGCAGATCCGGGCCGTCGGAGGTGTCCAGGTCCTCGATCCGCAGGACCCGGCTCCCATCCGGGAGCTCCAGCACCCTCGCCTTGCCCGCGGTCTCGTGCTCGTGGGAGACGAACGTGCCCTTGGCCAGGATTCTTGGCTCCTCGGGTGCCTTGGCGGGCTCGCTCGCCCCGTCTTGCACCACCGGGGTCGCCTCCGGCTCGGAGGTCACGGCCACGGTCGGCAACGCCTCGTTCACCTCGACCGTGGTGAACAGGCGCCAGGGCTGGAACAGGTAGAGGGCGACGCCGAGCACGACGGCACCGACCGCCAGGACGCCCCACGTGGCGGGGTGTCGGAGCAGTCTTTTGATTCTCATCGAATACCTCCGGCGTGGGGGCCCCGGCTCTGTCCTCGACATCGAGGCTAACGGCGCCGTGGCCGCGCACCGCTTACGGAGTGCTTACGACCACGGCGCTCACCACGTGGGACGATGACGCCTACTTGGCGAGGACGTCCTTGGGGACGGGCTTGTCCTCGGCCAGCGCGTCGAACAGGCGCAGCGCCTTCTCCCGATCCCACTTGACGACCGCCTGACCGTTGATGGTGGGCAGGGAGCCGACCGGGACGACGGTGGTGACCGGGTTGTCGCCCATGGCCAGGCCGAGGGAGAGCAGGTCGAAGGCACCGGTCTCCTCGCCCACGGACACCGAGTCGGCGGCGCTCAGCGCGAGCGGCACGGAGGTGAAGGGGTTGATCAGGACCCCGGGGCTGGCCGCCTTCTTCACCACCGCGGAGAAGAACTGGCGCTGACGCTGGGTCCGGTCGAGGTCGGGGATCTTGCCGGTGGCACGGGTACGGACGTAACCGAGGGCCGTCCCGCCGTCCATGAGCTGGAGCCCCTTCTTCAGGTTGATCCCGGCCTTGGGGTCCTTGATGGCCTGCTTGACGTCGATCTCGACCCCGCCGATGGCGTCGACGATGCCCACGAAGCCGCCGAAGCCGATCTCCATGTAGTGGTCGAGCCGCAGCCCGGTCACCTTCTCCACGGTCTTGGCGAGCAGCTTGGGGCCGCCGTCCTGGAAGGCGTAGGCGGCGTTGAGCTTGTCGCTGCCGTGGCCGTCGATCGGCACGTAGGAGTCACGCGGCAGGCTGACCAGGGTCGGGCGGCCGTCACCGTCGGGGATGTGCAGCAGCATCATCGTGTCGGTCCTGCGGCCCACGGCCTTGCCCGTGGCGAGCTTCTTACGCTGTGCCGCGGTCAGGCCCTCCCGACTGTCGGAACCGACCAGCAGCCAGTTGGTGCCGGGGGTGTCGGCGGGCCGGCCCTCGTAGTCGGTGAGCGCCTCGATCCTGGTCAGCCGTGAGTTAATCATGAAATATCCGCCGATGGCCACGACCAGCAGCACGACGAGCAGCCCGGCGAGGATCCGCACGATCAGCCTGCCCGGGCGCTTCGGGCGCCAGCTCGACGTCCGCTGCCCGCCGCCGCCCCCCGAACCGCCGAAACCGGCGCGGGGGCCGTCGGAAGAGGCGTTCAGCGGTCTGACCGGGCTGGAGCCCGACCTGGCCTTGCCGTACACCCGCGAGCTTCCCCGGGGAGGCGGCACCTCCTCGCCCCCCGACGTCTGCCGCCGGGCCGACGCCTGCCCGCCCGGCAGGGGGTGGGCGGGCTGCCCGGCCGCTCGCTGCGGCGCGGACCCCGGGGTGGGCGACCGCAGCGCGCGAGTGCGATCGTCGTCTTCGGGCCAGTCAGCCACGTCGTGTCCCGCCACTTCTCGATCTCATGATGAAAACGTCATTATCGACGCTACGTCGCGGCTCACGCGCATGCCGCGGAGTCCCCAAGGTTTCCCTATGTAGAAGTACTCAGACAGGTTGTCAGCCACCGACAATGCGATCGTCTGCTGATCCGGAAACATCAACCCCCACCCGGATCGTTACGGTAGAGAACTACCTCTGCTCGAAAGGATGATCGTGTCCACTCCGGACTCGTGGAGTACCTGCCCGTGCAAACGCACGGGAACCGCTGAACCAACCGGGAGAGCTACCCGGTGAGCACGGCTCTGGGCCTGCTGGCCGTACTTCTGCTCACCCTCGCCACCGGCTATTTCGTCGCCCAGGAGTTCGCCTTCGTCGCGGCGGACCGCGGCGTGCTGCGTGAGCAGGCCGACTCGGGCGACGTGGCCGCGGAACGGGCGCTGGAGGTGACGGGACGCCTGTCGTTCATGCTGTCGGGCGCGCAACTCGGCATCACCGTCACCGCGCTGCTCGTCGGTTTCATCTCCGAACCCGCCATCGCCACGGTCATCCGCCCCTGGCTGGAGGCCGCGGGAGTCCCGTCGGGTGCCGTACCCGGCATCGCCGTGGCACTGGCCGTCGCGGTCGCCACCGTCATCCAGATGGTCCTCGGCGAGCTCGCCCCCAAGAACCTCGGCATCGCCCGTCCCGAGCCGGTGGCGAAGTTCCTCGCCCGCTCGACGTTGATCTACCTGCGGATCGCCGGACCGATCATCCGGCTGTTCGACTCCGCCGCCACCGGCCTGTTGCGCCGGGTCGGCGTCGAGCCGGTGGAGGAGATCGAGCACGGCGCCAGCCCCGAGGAGCTGTCCCGGATCATCTCCGACTCCGCCAGCACCGGCGACCTGCCGCCGAGGCTGTCGGAGCTGCTCGAGCGCGCGCTGGAGTTCGGCGACCGTACCGCCGAGGACGTCATGGTGCCGCGTCCCCGCGTGGTGCTGCTGAGGGAGGAGCGCCCGATCTCCGACCTGATCGACGCCGTCCGCAGGCACGGTCACTCCCGCTACCCGGTGCTCTGCGACCAGAACGGCGACGACGTGGTCGGCGTCACCGGCGTGCGCGAGCTGCTCAAGTCGGGGCTGAGCACCGGAACACTGGAGAGGATCACCCGTCCCGCGCTCCTGGTGCCCACCTCCCTGCCGCTCCCCGTCGTGCTGGAGCGCATGCGCGCCGCCCGCGACGACCTGGCGTGCGTCATCGACGAGTACGGGGGCCTGGCCGGCGTGGTCACCGTCGAGGACCTCGCCGAGGAGCTCGTCGGCGAGCTCGTCGACGAGAACGACCCGGAGCCCGCGGGGGTCGTCGCGGGTGAGGAGGGCACCTGGGACCTGCCCGGCACGCTCAGGCTGGACGAGATCGAGCGGGCCATCGGGCTGCAGCTTCCGGAGAGCGACGACTACGACACCGTCGCGGGCCTCGTGCTCGCCACCCTCGGCCGGATGGCCGAGCCCGGTGACAGCGTGACCGTCACGCTGACCCTGCAGAACGACCCCCTGGAGAACGACGGCGCCGACGAGGAGGACGCGGTGCTCACCGTGCTGTCGGTGCATCGCCGGGTCCCCGAGTGGGTGCGGCTGTCACTCGCCGTACCGCGAAAGGACGATCCCGAGGGGGACGCGACGCCGGGAACGGCGGAGAGAGAGGATGATCCGGCGATGGCCGCGCCGCAGACGACCGAGCCTGTCCCGGAGACTCCCATGATCGTGCGGAGCGGGGTGAAGCGACGATGAGCACCACCGCCGCCCTGCTGCTCGGTGTGGCCCTGCTGATCGGCAACGCCTTCTTCGTCGCCGCCGAGTTCGCGGTGATCTCAGCCCGCAGGCACCGTCTGGAGGAGCTGGCGGGCAAGGCGGGCCGGTTGACCCGGATCGCCGCCCGCGCCGCCGTGCGCGGCGGCAGGGAGCTCTCCCTGATGCTGGCCGGTGCGCAGCTGGGCATCACGCTCTGCTCGCTCGGCCTGGGCATGGTGACCGAACCGGCCGTCGAGCACCTGCTGGAACCGGTCTTCGGCGCGGTCGGCGTGCCCGAGTCGCTGCGGGTCCCCATCTCGCTGATGATCGCGCTGGCGATCATCACCTTCCTGCACATGGTGGTCGGCGAGATGGCTCCCAAGTCATGGGCGCTGACCCATCCCGAGATCGCCGCGATGGGGCTGGCCCTGCCGTTCCGCGGCTTCACCTGGGTCGTCAGGCCGGTGCTCGCCGCGCTCAACGGCTTGACCAACGGGATCCTGAAGCTGTTCGGCGTACATCCCAGGGACGAGCTGGCCACCACCAGGACCCCCGTCCAGCTGGCGATGCTGGTCGGTGAGTCGGGCCGGATGGGGCTGCTCGACCGGGACGAGCACGATCTGCTCACCCGGGCCCTGCGAGTGCACCAGCAGCCGGTCGAGCGGCTGATGCTGCCGCTGGCGAAGGCCACCTCGGTGCCCGGCGACGCGACGAGCACGCACATCCGCGAGGTGGCCGCGCGCGACGGGCACCTGCGCCTGCTGGTCACCTCCGGCCGGCCGCGCGACGTCCTGGGCGTGGTGCACATCAGGGACATCCTCGTCCGGCCGGACGCCAGTCCCGCGGAACTCGCCCGGCCGGTGCCCCGCCTGGACAAGGCCACCACGATCCCCGACGCCGTCTCCGCCCTCCAGGACGCCCACGCGCACCTGGGCCTCGTCACGGACGGCGGCGGCGAGGTGGTCGGCATGGTGAGCCTCACGGACCTTCTCGGCGAGATCCTGGGCGTCCGGGTGCTCGCGACCCGCTAGTGCGGCGGCCGGGGATCCTCATCCGCCTCCTGGGCACTCCACGCCGAGGTCGTCTTCGAGGCGCCCCGCCGTCGCGTCCGGTGAGCGCGGGTGCCCATCGGTGAACGCCGGTGGGCACCCGCGGAACCACCACGCCCCGGATCGACCCGCCGATCCGGCGACTCGGCGGGCCGAGTGAGATCCTCTCGACCCGTTTTCTCTGTCAGCGTAATCAGCCAGCCGGCAAACCCATGCAAGTCATCCGAAAGTGATCAGCAAGTGTGGCCGGATAGAACGGGAAGGTGTGCCACAGCACCCCGGAAACCACAAGACCCACATGTAAGCCCCGAGGCTTCTCTACAACGGAGCGAACGGCTACCTTGATCGATAATCGACCCGGTCCGTCACGAGACCTCATGGATGACTCAGATGAATGCGCGGTTTCCCCGGATACAGCAAGACCCCGGTCGCGGTATCCGCGTGACCGGGGTCATGATCTTGTGGGCGAGGAGGGATTTGAACCCTCACGTCCTTTCGGACACACGGACCTGAACCGTGCGCGTCTGCCGTTCCGCCACCCGCCCTTGTTGGGTGCGGTCGAAACATTAGCACGTATCAGCCGGTACCCACGAACCCGGATACGATCCTCCTAGATGCGAAAGCGGAGCAGCTGGGTGCGAGAGAGCGAGGACCGAGCCAACGAGCCCCCAAGCGGCCGCGACCACACAGACGGAGGAGGGGAGGTACCCGGTGGGAGTCCTTCAGCGTTTCGAGCGGAGGCTCGAAGGCTTGGTTGAAGGGGCCTTTGCGCGGGCGTTCAAATCTGACCTTCAGCCGGTAGAGGTCGCCAGTGCGGTCCAACGAGAGATGGACGAGCGGGCGGCGATCGTCGCCCAGGGACGCACTCTCGTGCCCAACGACTTCGTGGTCGAGCTGTCCACGACCGACAGCGAGCGGCTGGAGGTCTACGCGGACAGCATCGGTCACGAGCTGGCCAACCTCGCCAGGGAGTACGCCAAGGAACAGGGCTACTCCTTCGTGGGACCGGTCAGGGTCCGCTTCGAGACGGCAGACGACCTCGCGGTCGGCCTGTTCCGCATCCGCTCGGGCGTGATCCGTGGCGCGACGGTCGAACAGGACGAGATCCGCCAGCCGGTGAGCGACGTGCCCACCGCCAAACCTCACGCGTTCGGAGGCCGCCCCCGCCTGCTGGTGTCCACCCAGGACGACCCGCAGGGCCAGCGGTCCTTCGACCTGACAACCCCGGTGACCCTGCTCGGCAGGGGCACCGACTGTGATCTACGGCTGGTCGACCCGGGTGTGTCCCGGCACCACGCCGAGCTACGCGTGGAGGGCCCCCAGGTCGCGCTCGTCGACCTCGGCTCCACGAATGGCACCTTCGTCAACGGCCAGCCGGTTCGCCGGGTCGAGCTCCAGAACGGCACTCGCGTGACGCTGGGGCGAACGACTCTGGTTTTCCGGCGCGATTAAAGGTAAATAGACGGTCCATGTCCGAGCTCACGCTGCTGCTGATCCGGCTCGCTTTCCTCGCGGTGCTGTGGTTCTTCGTGATTGCCGCGGTCGGCGTGATCCGGACGGACTTGTTCGGATCACGCACGGCCGCCGTCGTCCCCGCGCGCAAGGTTCCCAAGCCGGTGAAGCCCGCGGCCAAATCCAAGAAGGGGGAACCACGGCAGATGGTCGTCACCGGTGGCCCCCTGCAAGGCACCACCATTACCCTCTCGGAGACGCCCATCACCATCGGCCGGGCGAACGACTCGACGCTGGTAGTCAGCGACGACTACGCCTCCAGTCGGCATGCCCGGCTCTTCCCCCAGGACGGTCAGTGGATCGTGGAAGATCTCGGCTCGACCAACGGCACTTATCTCGAACGCTCAAAAGTCACCCGTCCGACTCCGGTGCCGCTCGGTGTTCCGATCCGCATCGGTAAGACCGTCATCGAATTGCGCAAATGACCATCGCACTCCGTTACGCCGCCCGCTCTGACGTCGGCCTCCTCCGCGAGGGCAACGAGGACTCCGCCTACGCCAGCGGCCGCCTGCTCGCCGTCGCGGACGGCATGGGCGGCCACGCACACGGTGAGGTGGCCAGTTCGGTCGCCATCGCCGCGATGTCCTCACTCGACGCGGACGCCCAGGGAGGTGACCTGCTCAGCACCATCGAGGCAGCGGTACGCGACGCCAACCGCAAGCTGCACGAGATGGTGGGCCGCGATCCCAGCCTCAAGGGCATGGGCACCACCCTCACCGCCATGCTCTGGTCCGGGACGAGGGTCGCCCTGGTCCACGTCGGCGACTCCCGGGCCTACCTGCTGCGCGCGGGAGAGCTCTACCAGATCACGCATGACCACACGCTGGTGCAGTCACTGGTGGACGACGGCCGGATCACCGCGGAGGAGGCCGCCACCCATCCCCAGCGGTCGATCCTGCTCCGGGCGCTCGACGGCAGCGGTGAGGTCGACCCCGACCTGTCCCTGCGCGAGGCCCAGGTCGGCGACCGCTACCTGCTCTGCTCCGACGGCCTGTCCGGGGTGGTGAGCGCGGAGACCCTGCACCACACGCTCTCCACGATCGAGGATCCCGACGGGGTGGTCCGCACCCTCATCGACCTGGCCAACCGGGGCGGTGGTCCGGACAACATCACCTGCGTCCTGGCGGACGTGCTGGAGGTGGACGAGAGCTTCGCGCCGCGCACCGAGGCGGCCGTGGTCGGTGCCGCCGGCTCCGGCATGCCGCGGTCGCAGCCGCCGGACACCTCGGCGGGACGTGCCAGCGCGGTCACCATGCCGCAACCGGTCATCGCCGACGACGAGCCCGACGAGCCGATCATCAGGGCCGCCGCCGCCAAGCCGGCCAAACGTCGCCGACTGTGGCCCCTGGTGGCCGTGGCGGGCGGTGTCGTCGTCATCGGAAGCGGCCTAGGCTGGTACTTCGGCGGGCAATGGCTGGACGATCAATACTTCGTAGGGGCCAGAGGTAACGAAATCGTGGTTTTCCAGGGCGTGAAGACCAACCTCGGCCCCTTTGAGCTTTTCGAGGTCGCCCAGGGCACCGCAGAATCGATCACGACCCTTGGCGCGTTCCAGCAGGGCCAGGTCCGCGACGGCATCCCCGTCCCCACCGTCGAGGCGGGCCTGAAAAAGATCGAAGAGCTGAAGTCGTCCGCGGCCAAGGCCGACGACAAGACTGACGACAAGGCCGAGCCGACCACGTCGCCGAGCGCCTCCGCGTCCGCCAAGCCCCCCGTCCCCAGGGCCCCCGAACCCACAAGGTCACAGTGAACACATGAGCACCCCTAGCGCCGAGCCTGTCCCGCTTCCCGCCAAACGGCGGTTGGCCCAGCTGGCGATGCTCGCATTCGCGGTCGCCATCGTGATGCTGGCGTACGCCAATGTGGGGCTGGCGCTCGACAACCAGATCCCCGCGGGCATGCTCACCTACGGTCTCGGCCTGGGCGGTCTGATGCTGGCCGCCTACCTGGTGCTGGCCAAGTTCGCGCCCTGGGCCGACCCGCTGATCCTGCCGCTGGTGACACTGATCAACGGCCTCGGGCTGGTGATGATCTACCGTCTCGAACAGGCCGGGGCGTTCGGTGCGTCGGCCACCACCCAGCTGTTGTGGACAGCCGTCGGGGTCGTCATGTTCTCCGTGACACTGATCGTGCTGCGCGACCACCGCGCGCTGCAGCGTCTGACCTACACCGCGGGCGCCGCCGGCCTGGCCCTGCTGGTCTCGCCGCTGCTGCCGTTCCTCGGTCAGGAGGTCAACGGCGCCCGCATCTGGATCGGCATCCCCGGCCTGGGCCAACTCCAGCCCGCCGAGTTCGCCAAGCTCGCCCTGATCGTCTTCTTCGCCGGCTACCTGGTCGCCAAGCGCGACGTGCTGGCCCTGGCCGGGCGGCGGCTGCTCTTCATCGACCTGCCCCGGGCCCGCGACCTCGGCCCGGTGCTCATCACCTGGGGCCTCAGCCTGGGCGTGCTGATCCTGCAGAAGGACCTCGGCTCCTCGCTGCTGATCTTCGGCACCTTCATCGCGATGCTCTACATCGCCACCCAGCGCACCTCGTGGGTGCTCATCGGCATCCTGCTCTTCGTCGGCGGGGCGGTGCTGGCGGGGCTCGTCTTCGACCACGTCGCGGCTCGCTTCGAGGTCTTCCTCGACCCGGAGAACCCGGAGCTGTACGAGCGCGAGCTCGGCGGCAGCTACCAGCTCATGCAGGGCCTGTTCAGCCTGGCCGCCGGCGGGATCCTCGGCACCGGACTTGGCCAGGGCCACCCCAAGGAGATCCCGCTGGCCATCTCTGACTTCATCTTCTCCGCCACCGGTGAGGAGTTGGGCCTGACCGGACTGATGGCCCTGCTGATGGTCTACGCCCTGCTGGTGGAGCGTGGCCTGCGCACCTCGATCGCGGCCCGCGAGCCGTTCTCCAAGCTGCTGGCGGGCGGCCTGTCGTTCATCCTGGCCTGGCAGGTCTTCATCATCGTCGGCGGCGTGACCAACCTGATCCCGCTGACCGGCCTGGTCACCCCGTTCATGTCCCAGGGCGGCTCGGCACTGCTGGCTAACTGGATCCTTATCGCGCTGCTGGTACGCATGTCGGATACGGCGAGGAAGCCTCCGCCCCAGGCCATCCAGGACGAAGGAATGACGCAGGTGTTCCAGCGATGAACGGTCCCCTCAAGCGCGCGGCCCTGGCCTGCCTGCTCATGTTCGGCCTGCTCATGATCAACGTGAACTACCTGCAGGCCGTGCGGGCGGAGGACCTGCGCGCCGATGCGCGCAACACCCGCAACTTCTACGCCCGCTACGAGATCGAGCGCGGCCGGATCACCGCGGGCGACAAGGTCCTCGCCGAGTCCGTCGACACCGGCGACGTCAAGTTCCGCTTCCAGCGCCGCTATCCCGAGGGCAAGCTCTACGCGCCCATCACCGGGTTCTTCGCGCCCGAGAGCGAACGCGACATGGAGCGGGCGGAGAACCGCCTGCTCAACGGCACCAGCGCCGACCTGCTGATCCGGCGGAGCATCGACCTGTTCACCGCCAAGCGGAGCAAGGGCGCCAACGTCGACCTGACGATCAACCCCAAGGCGCAGGAGGCCGCCTACAAGGCGCTGGGCGCCAGCGGCAAGAAGGGCGCGCTGGTCGCGATCGAACCGAAGACCGGGGCGATCCTTGCCATGGTCTCGATCCCCACCTACGACCCCAACCCGCTCTCCAAGCCCGACAAGGGCGACGTCAACGCGGCGTACAACAAGCTGGACAAGGACGAGGACAAACCGCTGGTCAACCGGGCCATCGAGCGCACCTATCCGCCGGGCTCGACCTTCAAGGTGGTCACCATGGCGGCGTACCTGGAGAGCGACGACACCCTCGGCCCGGAGACCCAGGTCGACGCCCCGCAGGTGCTCGACCTGCCCAACACCACCGCCGACCTGCCCAACTACGGTGGCGCGGCCTGCGGCGCCGGACGCGTGACGCTCTCGTTCGCGCTGGAGAAGTCCTGCAACACCCCGTTCGGCAAGATCGCCATGGAGCTCGGCTACGACGTGCTGCGCGACCAGGCCGCCAGGTTCGGCATCGGCGGCGAGCCGTTGTCGATCCCGCTGCCGGTCGCGGGTAGCGGGATCGGCCCCGAGGAGGACCAGGCGGCCCTCGCCCAGGCGTCGATCGGCCAGCGCAGCAACCAGATGACCCCGCTGCAGATGGCCATGGTCGCCGCCGGCATCGCCAACAACGGTGTGGTCATGAAGCCGTACCTGGTGAACAAGATCGCGGATGCCGAGGGGGGCGAGATCGAGACCGCCGACCCCGAAGAGCTGGACACCGCGATGAGCGAGGACAACGCGCGCAAGCTCCAGGAAATGATGATCAACGTCGTCAACAAGGGCACGGCGAGCGCGGCGCAGATTCCGGGCGTGACGGTCGGCGGCAAGACCGGCACCGCCGAGACCGCCAGGGGCCGCGATCCGCACGCGTGGTTCATCTCCTTCGCCCCCGCGGAGGACCCCAAGGTCGCCGTCGCGTTGATCGTCGAGTCCGGCAGCGCCGGCAGCGACGCCTCAGGTGGGCAGACCGCCGCCCCGATCGCCAAGAGTGTGATGGAAGCGGTGCTGGGTAGATGACCGCGTTGCTCGGGGGCCGATACCGCCCGCTGGGGCGTATCGCGTCGGGCGGCATGGGCGAGGTGTGGCGGGCCAGGGACGAGTTGCTCGGCCGCGAGGTCGCGGTGAAGCTGCTCCGCGCGCACGTGGCGGAGGATCCCGCCTTCCGGCGGCGCTTCCGCTCCGAGGCCCGCATCGCGGCCGGGCTGTCCGATCCGGGCATCGCGCAGGTCTTCGACTACGCCGAGACCGACGGCGTCGCCTACCTGGTGATGGAGCTGGTGCCCGGCGAGTCCCTGGCCGGCATCCTGGCCCGGGACGGCGCGCTGAGCCCCAAGGTCACCCTCGACGTGGTCCATCAGACCGCCAGGGCCCTGCAGGCCGCGCACCGCGCGGGGGTCATCCACCGGGACATCAAGCCCGGCAACCTGCTGGTGACCGAGGCGGGCGTGATAAAGATTACAGACTTCGGCATCGCCAGGGTGCTGGAGGCCGCGCCGGTCACCCAGACGGGGGTCCTGCTCGGCACCGCCCAGTACGTCAGTCCCGAGCAGGCCTCCGGCGAACCGCTGACGCCCGCCACCGACATCTACTCTCTCGGGGTGGTCGCCTACGAGTGCCTGGCCGGCCGGGCGCCGTTCCGCGCCGAGACGCAGGTGGCGATCGCTCTCATGCACATCGGCGAGCCCCCGCCGCCGCTCCCGGAGAGCATCCCGCCCGCGGTCCGTGAGCTGGTCATGGCATGCCTGTCCAAGGACCCGCTGCGGCGCCCGGCCGGCGCCAGGGAGCTGTCGGAACGGGCGGACGTGCTGCTCGACGCGCTGGCCGCCACCGACGCCACCGCTCTCGGCATGCTCACCGACCCCTCGGGCTGGCGCGCCGAGCCCGCGACCGAGTGGCCGCAGGAGATCACCTCGGCCATGGCCGCGCCCGTCGGCCCCGCCGCCGGTGCGGATGCGGGTTCCGGCGCTCACGGCGGTGCGGGCGGAGGTTCCGTGGAGGGCGCCGGCGCCGGCGGGGGTGCCGGAGCGGGCGGGACGCCTCCGGGCACCGGGCCGGCACCTGATGGGCGCCGGCGCCCGCGCAGGAGAACAGTGATCGTCGCCGCGGTCGCGGGATGCGCCGTCGCGGTCGGGCTGGGCTCTCTGGCGGCCTACGAGCTGACCGGCCGGCCAGGCGGCAGCGAGCCGGAGAAGCCGGTCGTGCGGCCGAGCCAGGCTACCGAGTCGCCGACGGCCACACCGAGCCGGAGCGCGTCTCCGGCGAGCAGACCACCTGTCTCGCCGACGAAGACGGCCCGCCCCTCGGTCACGCCGTCGGCTACGGTAAGCACATCGGCCACGCCCACCGCAAGGCCGAGTACGTCGCCACCACCCAGCCCCAGCCCCAGCCCGACGATTCCCACCCCGACGCCCACCACCCCGACGGTGACACCGAGCCCCACACCGAGTACGACTCCCGAACCCGGCGATACAGACCAGCCGAATGAGGAGACGTGATGCGGCAACGGGTCGATGATGGACACCGGTGGCCCAAGAGCCCACCGGCACCCAAGATGAACGGTAAGGGACAGTGCAGGAAATGACTCAGCCCCGACGCCTCGGCGATCGCTACGAGCTTGACGGCGTCGTCGGGCGTGGCGGCATGGCCGAGGTCTATCGCGCCCGAGACATCCGGCTGGATCGGATCGTCGCCATCAAGACCCTCCGCGCGGACCTGGCCAGGGATCACATCTTCCAGGCGCGGTTTCGCCGGGAGGCTCAGTCCGCCGCGTCACTGAACCATCCGTCCATCGTCGCGGTCTACGACACCGGCGAGGACGTCTCAGAGGGTGCACCCGTTCCCTACATCGTGATGGAGTACGTCGACGGCCGCACGCTGCGCGACCTGCTCCGGGCCGACCGGCGGTTGCTGCCCGAACGTGCCGCCGAACTGGTCGACGGGATCCTTCGGGCGCTGGACTACAGCCACCGTGGCGGCATCGTCCACCGGGACATCAAACCGGCGAACATCATGATCACCCGCAACGGCGACGTCAAGGTCATGGACTTCGGCATCGCCCGCGCGATGGCCGACTCGGCCGCGACCATGACACAGACCGCCCAGGTGATCGGCACCGCCCAGTACCTCTCGCCGGAGCAGGCCAGGGGCGAGCGGGTCGACGCCCGCAGCGACCTCTACTCCACCGGTTGCGTGCTGTACGAGCTGCTGACCGGACAGCCTCCGTTCACCGGCGACTCGCCCGTCGCGATCGCCTACCAGCATGTGCGCGAGGAGCCGATCCCTCCGTCGCAGATCGACCCCGACATCCCCCAGTGGGCCGACGCCATCGTGCTCAAGGCGATGGCCAAGGATCCGGCGCACCGCTACCAGAGTGCCGGGGAGATGCGGGCCGACATCCAGCGGGCGATGTCCGGCATCCCGACGGACGCCCAGACCATGGCCATTTCCAACAACTACGGCTCGGCCACCCGGACGATGCAGGCTCCCGGGCCCGGCGGCCCGGCCACCCAGCGCACCACCGCCGTCCCGGCCTACGAGTACGGCGAGGAGGGGGGCGGGCGCACCGGCGAGCGTGGCCGGCGCCGGCAGCAGAGCAGCAACACCGCGGTCAAGACCGCGGCGTGGATCCTCATCCCCCTGCTGGTCATCGGCGCCTTCATCGGCGTGGGCTACATGTTCCTCAGCTCCCCGGGCACTCCCACCGCCTCGGACAAGGTGAAGATCCCTCCGCTGGCCTCGCAGACCATGGAGGCGGCGACCAAGGCGCTGACGGACCTCGGCCTGAAGGTGAAGACGGTCCAGGCGTTCGACGAGGAGATCCCGAAGGGTTCGGTGATCGACACCGAACCGGCGGCCGACACCGAGGTCGACGAGAACACCGAGGTGACCCTCAAGGTCTCCAAGGGCATCGAGAAGGTCGAGGTGCCCTCCGTGCTCAACATGACCGTGGAGGACGCCAAGGCGACCCTCAAGGAGGCCGGCTTCGAGGTCAGCCTGCAGAGCAAACCCTCCAGCCGGAAGCAGGGCATCGTCTTCGAGACCCTGCCCGAGGCCGGCAAGAAGGCCAACAAGGGCAGCACCGTTCGAATCTACGTGCCCAAGGAGGCGGTGGAGGTCCCGAGCGTGGTCAACCTCACCGTCGGGGACGCCAAGAACATGCTCAAGGAGGCGGGCTTCAAGTGGAAGGTCGTCGAGCAGCCGAGCGACCTGCCCAAGGACACCGTGCTGAGCCAGTCTCCCGAGGCGGGCGGCAAGTACCAGCCGGGGACGACGATCACGCTGATCGTGTCGAGCGGGCAGGCGCCCGAGCCGACCGAGCAGCCGACCTACCCGTCCGATGAGCCGACCATTCCCGACGAGCCGACGGACGACATGCCCACGGAGCCCGACGACGGCACCATCTTCGACGAGTCGCCACCCGACGGGAACTGATCCGGAACACATGAGAAGGCCCTCGCGATCGCGGGGGCCTTCCTCGTTTCCCGCACCGCCCATGCGGGAGGCCCGGAAACGGGGAAGAGCCCTTCCGCCACTCGGGGGCGATGGCGGAAGGACTCTCACTGGTCAATCGCCCAGGAGGGGCGCCGCGTTACACCAACCTTTCCAGCCAGTTTCCGAGCAGCCGATGGCCGTGCTGGGAGATCACCGACTCGGGGTGGAACTGCACACCCTCGACGGGGGCCGTACGGTGGCGCAGGCCCATGATCACGCCGTCGCCGGTGGTCGCGGTCACCTCAAGGATCTCGGGAACCGTGTCGGGCAGGACGGCCAGCGAGTGGTAGCGCGTCATGGTCGTCGGCGACGGCAGGCCGGCGAAGACGCCGCGCCCGTCATGCGTGATCGCACTGGTGCGGCCGTGCACCAGTTCGGGGGCCCGCGAGACGGTCGCGCCGTGGGCGATGGCGATGGCCTGGTGCCCCAGGCAGACGCCGAGCAGCGGGATGCCGTGGGCCTCGCAGTAGCCGACGAGCGGGACGCTCACGCCCGCGTTCTCCGGGGTGCCGGGGCCGGGGCTGATCAGAACCCCGTCGAAGCCGGCGGCGTCCTCGACCCTGACCTGGTCACGTGGCCGCACGTCGCAGGTGGCGCCGAGTTCACGGAGGTACTGGACGATGGTGTGGACGAAGCTGTCGTGGTTGTCCACGACCAGGACGCGGCTCACGGGCCCACGCCGGCCAGGTCGAGGGAGATGCGGGGTTCGATCCAGGGGAACACGACATACCAGAGTACGGCCGCGACCAGCCCGACCAGTACGGCGGCGGTGAACACCCTGACCGCGAGGTTTCCGGGAAGCAGCCGCCAGATCCAGCCGTACACGAGACTCCTTCTCCGGGCTGTCGGGGTTGGTTTTCGAGACTATTCGGGTCGTCCGAGGCGGTCCTGGCTCCGGTCCAGTGCGCCGAAGACGACGAGCCGCTGGGCGGCCGAGTACTTCGGGTGGCAGGTGGACAGGGTGATCGTCGCTCTGGTCGGTGTCTTTCCCGGCTGGTCGGGGACCGGGGCGATGACGCCGAGCTCGGTGGGGTCGACGACGCGCCTGCCGGTGACCCGGTAGGTGTAGCGGGCCTCGTGGGCGTCGACCACGATGCGATCGCCCCGCTGGAGTTCGTCAATGCGACCAAAGGGGGCGGCATAGGTGGTCCTATGGCCTGAAAGAACGAAATTACCGATTTTTCCTGGCATGGCGCTTCCGGGGTAGTGACCCGGCCCCATCCGCAGCCGGTCCTGGTCGACGCCCTCCACGACGGCGTACCGGTAGTCGTCGCCGAGCCTGGGAATCGACAGCAGCGCGACCGCCCCGCCCAGCCGGACCGGGCCGGGCCCGTGCGCCCGGTCGGCCTTCCCGCCCTCGATGAACTGCCTTTGCAACAGCACCTGCTGCTCCGCGGTGTAGGAGCCGGTGCCCCACAACAGGTAGGCGCAGAAGAGCAGGATGACCAGGCCCGCGGTGATGCTCAGATCGCCCATGACCTTCAACGCCGCTCTCACGAAGGTCAAGGCTAGTGACGGGACACTTCGCCCGGCAGGACCGGATCACGGGTCCGGCAGAACATTTGCCGCAGTATGGTGCCTCACGGAATCGCCATGGCCCACCTGCGCGGACTATCCTTACACGGGACTTCACCCACCAGCGACTACGCTAATCGACATGGCCTGCGCACGGTCCGGATCGCGCAGGGTTGACGCAGGAGAAGAACCCCAGTGCCCAAGCCCAAGACTCGCAAGAAGCCGGTCTACACCCCGCCGCAGACCTCACAGCAGATCAAGATCAGCCCGCGCTGGCTGGCGCCGGTCATGGTGACCTGCTGGATCGTCGGCATCCTGTGGATCGCCGTCTACTACGTGGCGCCCACCGCGCCCGTTCTCGGCGCCCTCCAGAACTGGAACCTGCTGGTCGGGTTCGCCTTCATCATCCTCGGTGTGATCCTGTCCACCCGCTGGCGCTAGCCTTTTCCACAGGCATTATCCACACCCTGGGGAAGCATCAGGGTGTGGATCAACCGTAGATGCCGAGTTCGGCCTGGACGGCGAACGGCGGCAACGCCAGCACCAACGCGACCAGAACGACCAGCATCGCCGCACAGCCTCCCCACTGGACGGCGTCGCGGCTCCTGGCCGGGGCGAAGGCGAACACCGCCGCGACCAGGGAGCCGGCGATCAGGCCGCCGAGGTGTCCCTGCCAACTGATGCCGGGGATCACGAAGGTGATCACCGCGTTGATGCCGATCAGCCAGAGCACACCCTGGACGTTGTAGCCGAGCTTCCTGCCGAGCACGAACAGCGCGCCGAACATGCCGTAGATCGCACCCGAGGCGCCGACCGCGGCGATGCCGAACAGGTAGACCGCGACGGACCCGCCGAGCGCCGCGAGGAGATAGAGCGCCAGGAACCTGGCCGAGCCGAGGCGCCGCTCCAGTTCCGGGCCGATGGCGTAGAGGGCCCACATGTTGAACACGATGTGGGTCAGGGCCCAGCCGCCACCGCCGAGCGGCATGTGCAGGAAGGCTCCGGTGATCAGGCGCCACCACTCGCCGTCGTAGGCGACGGCGAAGGAGTTCATCGTGAAGTTGGCCAGCACCCAGTCGGTGCGCACGGTCTCGGCGAAGTAGGCCAGGACGTTGAGAACCAGCAGCGCCCAGGTGACCCGGGGCGTGACGACCGCCCGGCCGCCGAACACGGACTGTGCCTGCCGCATGCCCCTGTTGCCCTCCGCCACGCACTCGGGGCACTGGAAGCCCACCGAGGCCTCGCGCATGCAGTCGGGGCAGATGGGGCGCTCACAGCGCTGGCAGCGGACGTAGGTCTCCCGCCCTGGATGCCGGTAGCAGTTGGGAACAACGGTGTTGGGGTCGCTGGACGGCTGGGTGGTCATGGTCTGTGGCTGGCCCCTTCGCGCGTTCTGTTATCCCCAGACTGCCAGCCTATTCACGATCCCGAGTACCCGTACACACATAAACGGCGACTGAACGACACCGGCCGGAAACGCGAACGGCGGCCTCCGTGGGAGGCCGCCGGGCGAGAGATCAGCTCTGCACGCGTTCGATGGTCACCGACTCCAGGACCACGGGCTCGGTGGGGCGGTCGCGGGCGTCGGTGTCGGTCTTGGCGATGGCGTCCACGACGTCCTGACCCTCGATCACCTCACCGAAGATGGTGTGCTTGCCGTTCAGGTGCGGCGTGGGCACCACGGTGATGAAGAACTGGGAGCCGTTGGTGCCGCGGCCCATCTGGATGCCCGCGTTCGCCATGGCGAGCAGGTACGGACGGTTGAAGTAGAGGTCCGGGTGGATCTCGTCGTCGAACTTGTAGCCGGGACCGCCGACACCCTGACCCAGTGGGTCGCCACCCTGGATCATGAAGCCTGAGATGACCCGGTGGAAGATGGTGCCGTCGTACAGCTTGGCGGTGGACTTCTGGCCGGTCTCCGGGTGCACCCACTCGCGGGTGCCCTCGGCGAGCTCGACGAAGTTGCGCACGGTCTTGGGCGCGTGGTCCGGGAAGAGCTGGACCTTCACGCTTCCGCGATTGGTGTTGAGGTTCGCGATCAACTTCTCAGCCATGATCGGACTGCCCCCTTCAGGTTGTGGCAATGCCTATGCAACGTATTGCTTTTGTGGCGCTTTGACGATTTCGGCCGGAGCCGATCCCTCATGCATCCTCCCACGGGCCGTCATGATTGAGCCGCCTTCGAGCGGGAAGGGGTGGCGACGGGGCCCCAACGAATGGGGAGGTTGTTGTGCCTCTAGCACTGTTTGGAAAGCGCCACATGAAGATCGTGGCTCCGGAAAGGCGGCTGCGCCACGCGAAGGCTCAGGCTGTCCTCGTCGCGGATCGGGTCAGCCCGCTGGCCAGCCAGGCCCGCGACGTAGCTGGCCAGGCCCTTGACATGGCCGATCATGCTCGCAACGTGGCCGGTGAGAAGATCATCGTCGTGCGCGGGTGGGCGGCACCGAGGCTTGACGCCGCCGCGCACTCGATCGAGGAACAGCTCGCGCCGAAACTCAGCGCCGCGCTGTCCCAGGCTGCCGCGAGGATTGATCCCAAGCCCACCAAGTCCCGCGGATGGCCGATGGTTCTGCTGGTCACCGGCGTCGCGATCGGAGCAGCGGGCTACGCGCTGTACCGCAGGAACGCCGACCAGTGGGCGGACACCCTGAAGGAAAGCACCTCCGACGCGTCCCAATGGGTGGGGCACAAGATGGAGGCGGTGGTGGGCAAGACCTCCGACGTGACGAACGACGTCACGTCGAAGGCCGAGGAGGTCGGTGACAGAGCCGACGCCAGGGCGGAGCACGCGTCCAAGAAACTGCCCTAGCGGTACGACGTGCCCGGGTCGGCCGACCACGGTGTACGTCACCTGTCAGCGGTATGGCCCGCGCCTTCGGAGGCGCGGGCCATACCGCTGTGCGGATCGCACGCCATTGACCGATCCACCAAGCGCTTGTTAGAACGTGTTCCTGGGACAGAAGGAGCACCCGATGACGCTGTCGCCCCTCGACGACCATCCCGTACACCAGTCACCCGAGGTGATGCGGCACGTCACGACCTCGGACCGCAACTTCTACGACCGGTACTACTTCAACTGTCATGCCGGATCCGACGAGCTGATGCTCATCGTCGGCCTCGGGCAGTATCCCAACCTCGGGGTCACCGACGCGTTCGCCTGCGTGCGCCACCGGAACCTGCACCGCGTGGTCCGGGCCTCCCGGGAACTCGGCGACGACCGGATGGACACGCGGGTCGGCCCGTTCCGGGTCGAGGTGATCGAGGGGCTCCGGCGGCTGCGGGTGGTACTCGACCCCACCGAGCACGGCCTCTCCTTCGACCTCACCTGGGAGGGCACCATCCCGGCCACGCTGGAGCCCCGGCACTTCCTGCGCCGGCAGGAGCGCGTGGTGTTCGACTCCTCCCGGCTGGCCCAGACCGGCAGGTGGAGTGGGCACATACTGATCGGCGACGAGCGCGTCGAGGTCACCCCCGACCGCTGGCAGGGCACCCGTGACCGCTCGTGGGGCATCCGTCCGGTCGGCGAGCCCGAACCGCCCGGCATCCAGGCCCGCAACGCCGGTACCTTCTACTGGCTCTACACCCCGATCCAGTTCGACGACCACGCCATCCTGTGCATCGTCCAAGAGGACGAGAAGGGCCGCCGGGTACTGGAGGAGGCGGTGCGGGTGTGGGGGTTCGGCACCCCGAGACAGGGCGAGGAGGAGTATCTCGGCCGTCCCGAGTACCGCCCGACGTACGCGGAGGGCACCCGGGACGTACGAGAGGCGACGATCTCCTTCTCTCCGCCGGGCGGCAGGCCCTTCGACGTGCACTGCACTCCGATCCTCCCGGTGCACCTGATGGTGGGCACCGGATATGGCCTGGAACCGGACTGGAGGCACGGCATGTACCAGGGGCCGGAACCGGTGGTCCAGGGCGTCACCCACACCCTTCCGGAGGACGCCGCCGCGATGTGGGGCCTGGTCGACGCGGTCGGCCGCTTCGAGTACGACGGCCACGTCGGTCACGGCCTGTACGAGTACTGGGCCCTGGGCCCGCACCCGACCTTCCCCGAGGGCTGAACCGCGCCGGCCCCCGACGCGGCACGGTCCGCCAGGACGCCTCCCGATCGTCCCGGTCGGCTGCGAACCGGCCGGGGTCACTCCCGCACGGGTTTCCCCGGCCGGCTCGCAGGTCTTTGGGATCACCCCCGCGGGACTACTCCTGGGCCTTGGCGCAGGTGGCGGTGTGCGCGTCCCCGGACGGCGTGCTCATGACCAGGACCTCGACATCTCCGGGCCCCTCGGTCTTCTTGGCCCCCTCGACCTTCTCGGTCCTCTTGGCCCCCTCGACCCTCTCGGGAGCGGCCTCGGAGGTCACGGTCACCGCCCCGGCCTCCGGAGCCCCGGGCGCAGCGGTCCCCGAGGGAGCGGCCATGACCTTGAAGTCCTTGACGAGAGCCACGCCCTCGGAAAGCGGGAGGAGATCCTTCGCTTTCTCCCCTTCCGTCCAGGCGCCCCTGAAGACCTTGACATGGCCGCTCGGCGCCGCGGCCTCGCCGGCCCGTCCCGAGGGCACGGCGGGCGACGCTCCGGCCTTCTCCAACTCCTTGATCTCGGCCTCGGTCAGCCGGCGCGTCGTCAGGGTCGCCTGTCCGCCGCCCTCGCACTGGATCTGTACCGTGCCCTCTCTGGGAGCGGGCATGGGCGTGTCGTCGGCACTGGCGGCCCCGGTCAGGGTGGCCATCAGTGCCCCCGCTGTCACCACGGCGGCGGCGAGCATGCGGATACGCATGGGCATTCTCCTTGTCAGGCGGATCTGGAGATCACAGATTCCCGCCCCCTGCCTGAACCCAGGCTGAAGGCGGCAGAAGTCATCTTCAGGTTGGCTTTAGGCGGGGTGCGGCACTCTGAGCGGTATGCGTGTGCTGCTGGTTGAGGACGAGAAACGTCTGGCCCATCTGCTCAAGGACGGGCTGGCGGGCGAGGGGTTCGCCGTCGACGTGACGTACGACGGGCGCGACGGGTTGTGGATGGCGACCGAGAACCCGTACGACGTGATCGTGCTGGACGTCATGCTGCCCCGGATGAACGGCTACACCGTCTGCGCCAGGCTCCGCGACGCGGAGAACTGGACGCCGATCCTGATGCTCACCGCCAAGGACGGGGTGCACGACGAGGCCGAGGCCCTGGACACCGGCGCGGACGACTTCCTGTCCAAGCCGTTCTCCTACGTGGTGCTGCTGGCCCGGTTGCGCGCGCTGGTACGCCGGGGTGGCCACGCCAGACCGGTGTCCATCGCGGTCGGCGACCTGACCGTCGATCCCGCGGGGCTCCGCTGCCGCCGCGGGGAGGTGGACATCCCCCTCACCCCCAAGGAGTTCGCGGTGCTGCACGGCCTGGCGCGGCGACAGGGCGAGGTGGTCTCCAAGAGCGAGCTGCTGGCCCAGGCGTGGGATTTCTCCTACGACGGCGACCCGAACATCGTGGAGGTCTACATCAGCGCGCTCCGCCGCAAGATCGACTCTCCGTTCGGCCGCTCGTCACTGGTGACGGTGCGCGGCGCCGGCTACCGGTTGGAGGCCTGAGGATGGCGTCGCGCCTGTCGGTGCGGCTCCGGGCGACCCTCGCGACCACCGCCATCGTCGCGGTCGCGCTGGGCGTGGCGGCCGCGGTGCTCGCCGGCGTGCTGACCGGGAGCCTGGCACGGAGCGCCTCCAACGAGGCCGTCCGCCGTGCCGACGCCACCGCCAAGGTGCTCGCCGACAGCGTGACGATCTTCAGGGAGCCCGCGGACAGTGTCACTCTCACGGAGACGTCCCTCCTCGACCCTGATGTCAAGATCTTCGCGTACCCCGTATCGTCGGCCTCCGAGCTTTCGGCCTGGAGATCGACCGCCACCCCGGAACCCAGGAGAAGGACCCCGGGAACCGTGCGGGACTTTCGGAGCAGTACCGCGCCACAGCCCGCCGAGGCAGGGCAGTGGGCGCCCGGCGATGCCTTCGCCCTGGCCACGACGCCCGTGGACACCGCCGACGGTGTGCTGGTCGTGCAGGCCAGGGCGTCGCTGGAGCCGACGGGAGACGCGCTGCGGGCACTGTGGGGCCTGCTGCTACCCGGCATCCCCGCGCTGCTCCTGCTGGTCGCCGTCCTGACCTGGCTCGCCGTCGGCCGGGCACTGGCACCGGTTTCGGCCATCCGCACCGAGATGGCCGACATCACCGCCAACGACCTGCACCGGCGGGTCCCCGTACCGCGGTCGCGCGACGAGATCGCCCGCCTCGCCGAGACCATGAACCGCACGCTCGACCGCCTCGAACTGGCGGTCAGCCGGCACAAGCGCTTCGTCGCCGACGCCGCCCACGAGCTCCGCAGCCCGCTGGCCATCCTGAGGACACGTCTTGAGCTGGCGCCGCCGGGGCCGCTGGCGGCCGAGGCGCTGACCGACGTGGAGCGGATCCAGGCGCTCACCTCCGACCTCCTGCTGCTCGCCCGCCTGGACGCGGCGGAGCCCGCCTGCCACGAGGAGGTGGACCTCGGCCAGGTGACCGCCGAGGAGGCGGCCCGGTCGCGGCCCAGGCCGGAGATCAGGGTGACGCTGGAGGTGGCGGCCGACACGGTGGTCCTCGGCTCGGCCGGGCAGTTGCGCCGCCTGGTGGCCAACCTGGTGGACAACGCCGTACGTCACGCGAACTCCACGGTCACCGTCCGGCTGGCATCCGACGGCGGTGAGGCGGTGCTCGACGTGTGCGACGACGGCCCCGGCATCCCCGCCGAGCACCACGAGGCGGTCTTCGACAGGTTCACCCGGCTGGACGAGGCCAGGGACAGGGACGCGGGCGGATCGGGCCTCGGGCTGGCCATCGCCAGGGACATCGCGGTACGGCACGGCGGCAGCCTGCGCATCGCCGAGGAGGACCGCGGAGCCTGCCTGCAGGCCCGCTTTCCTGTGATATGAACCACACACGCGATCCATTCGTCTCCCGGGAGGCCCGCCATGCCCACCCCCACCCGTCGATTAATGATCTTCCGAGGTCTCGCGGGCGGCGCCGCCGCCGCGATCGCGTCGGCCGTCGCGTGGGTACGCCCGGCCGAGGCGGCCGAGGAGGCCGGGGAGACCGCCGGTCCCGTGCTCGCCAGGACCAGCAGCATCCCCGTCGGCGGCGGCCGGATCATCAACGGCAGATGGGTGGTCACCCAGCCCGTCAAGGGCACCTTCCGCGCCTTCAGCGCCAAATGCACCCACCAGGGCTGCGCGGTCGCCACCATTCGCGGCGGAACCATCAACTGTCCCTGCCACGGCAGCAGGTTCCGGATCGCCGACGGCTCGGTGGCCAGGGGGCCGGCCGGTCGACCGCTGGCCCGCAGGAAGATCAAGGTCTCCAAGGGCGTCATCCGGCTCGGCTGATCGGCCGGTGCTCCCCTGGGCTCCGCACGGGGATGTCTTCATGACGTTCGCGAGCATCCCCGTGCGCCCCGGAGGGGCGCGTCCGGCGTTCTCCGGCTCTGCGGATCCGGTACCGTCGCGCGCTCAGAGCAGGCGTGTCCGGCAGCCCAGTTCGTCGCCGATCCGCCGGAGCCCCGCGGTGAAACCGTCGCTCGCGCTCCTGTCGAGGCCGAAGAAGAAGCGGTTGGCGAGCGGCACGCCCCACCGTCCCCTGGTCGCGACGTTGCGGACCCGGTGGGTGAGCAGGGCGCCCTCCGAGTGCGGCTCGACGGCGTACTCCCCGCGGTACCACCAGCCGCCCTGGAAGACGATGGCGTGTTCGCGTACCTCGACGGTCATGGTGTGTGTCGGCGTGCTGAGGGTGAACCGCTCCGGGCCGCCCGCCACGACGCCGCCGTGCTCCGCCAGCAGCCAGACGTTGTCCGTGCCGACGGGCCCGGGGCGCACGGCCAGCAGCAGCCGCTCCACCCGGTCCACCGGGGCCTCGATCACCCCGGCCGCCTCGAACAGCGGGGTGGACCTCACAGTGAGCTCCCAGGGGTGTTCGGGAACGAGATGAACCGCGAGGCACCGTCTCCGGGTGGCCCGGGCGGTTCCTGGTGCCTCTCCTGTTCTTCGCGCGAATGGGGCGACTCGTCGCCCTCATCGATCCGGCCCGGCGGCTCGCGGTTGAGGCTGCCCGCCCAGGTGATCTCGTCCGACTCCAGCCGGGCGAGGAGGCCGGCCACCCAGTCGAGTTCGGCGGCACGCAGGGCGCGTTCGCATTCGAGCTCCAGCAGGAGCACCGGGGGCAACCCACTCTCGGCGAGCCCTTTGAGGCCGGCGTCGGCCGCGACGACCCTCCCTTCGAGGGTGGCGGCCCTGACCCGCAGCGCCCGCTCCACCTCGGCCGTCGACAGGCACCCCATCAGCGAGACCGCCGCGGTGAAGGTGCGGCTGTCGGGCCCCACCTCCTCAAGCAGCCGCCGCAGCCGGGTGGCGAGCTCCGCCCGTCCCTCGTCCGTCAGCTCGTAGACGGTGCGCTCCGGCCTCCGCCCCTCTTTGCTGGTCTGGACAGCCGCGATCAGCTCGTCCCTGACCAGGCGGTCGACCGCGTGGTAGAGGCTGCGCGGCAGCCCGGTCAGGTAGTCCTTGTGGGTGTCGACGACGAAGCGGTGCATCTCATAGGGGTGGCTCGGCCGGACCGAGAGCAGCGCGAGAACGGTCAGCCCGACCAGATCGACGCCCCTTGCCATGGCCCCTCCCGCACTCCGTGTGGTGCAAAATTCTTTATTGCAATATGCACTATAGAGATATGCCGCAAGCCGCACAAGGCCATGCGCACTCGTATGGCTCGCGAGCGGGTCGGCCGGCGGCGAAGACCGGCGTCCGGGTTCCACGCTTCTCACGCACCCCGCGGGAACCGATCAGGATCGGCCGACGCGGTGCGGCGCGCCCTTCACCCCCAATTCCTCTGAAATATCTGGCGAATATCTCTAAAATCACCTTATCTCGCCGCCTTAAAACACATATCTGCTTTCTCGGGAAAGTCTCTTCACACTAACCGTCGGGTCGCACACGGCGGTATAAGTCTTACTTTCTGGCAAGCGGCATTAGAGGGTTGATCATCACTGTCAGCGGATAGACGTCACATATGCGAAGCACCGTCCGCCGCGCCCTGGTCACAGGCACCATCTTCGCCCTGGCCGCGACCCTGCCCGCCGGCGTCGCGCACGCCGCTATCGACCCCTCCCCGAATTTCCAGCAGGCCCCCCTTCCCGACCAATTCACGATCCTCAAAATGGGCAGCAGGGGAATCGAGGTGCATAATGTGAAGAAAAGGCTTAGAGATCTGGATTTCCCCCCGGGAAATCTCAGCTCCACGTACGATTCCGCGCTGCGCATGACCGTATGGGCCTTCCAGAAGGCCAACGGGCTGAGGCCCGTCGACAGGATCGACCTGCCGACCTGGCAGGCCCTCCTGCGCCCCAGGCGCATCAGGCCCCTGGTGGGATACGGCGGGTCCGAACGGACCGAGATCGACCTGCGACGCCAGCTCCTCACGGTGTGGCGAGGAGGGAAACCCGTGCTGGTGACCCATATCTCGACCGGTGCCCGCAGGTCGTACTGCGAGAAGGGCCACTGCGGGTTCGCCGACACCCCGGTCGGCGACTACCGGGTCGGAGCGCGGGTCCCCGGCTGGTCCACCGGGGTCCTGGGATCGATGTTCTACTCCGTCTACTTCAACGGTGGCATCGCCGTCCACGGCTCCACCCTCGTTCCCCGCTTCCCCGCCTCCCACGGGTGCGTCCGGGTCCCGCTGCACAACGCCGTCCCCCTCTACCGGCTCCTCCAGCCGGGTGATCCGGTGTATGTCCGCCGCCCCGAGGTCCGGGTCGAACGCCGCCCGGAGGCTCACCCGGAACGACCCCGGCGAATCCCCAGGGCTCGGCACCCCGAGGTCCCCCGTGACCCGCGCGGACGCGCCACGTCCGCACGCCCCGCGCACGGCCCGCGGGGAAGGTGACTCGGCGGAACCCGGGCCGCTCCCGTACCGTCGCCGGTCTTTCGGGTGCTCAGCCGGCGAAGGCGTCGAGGGCTGAGAGGATCTCCGTCCTGAACGTGTCGCTGCCGGTGTGCCCGGAGTCCTCGACCACGACCAGCCGGGCGTCGGGCCAGGCCTGAGCGAGTTGCCATGGCGTGTCGAGCGGTCCACCCAGGTCCAGGCGACCGTGGACGAGTACGCCGGGGATCCCGGCCAGCCGTCCGGCCTCGCGCAGCAGGATCCCCTCCTCCAACCAGGCGGCGTTGGAGAAGTAGTGCGCGCAGATCCGCACGAAGGCCAGCAGCGCGGCGGGAGGCCGGCCGCTGTAGGCGTTCGGCGTGCCGTTGGGCTCCAGGGAGACCACCGCGTCCTCCCACGCGGTCCAGTCGTGCGCCGCCCTGGCCCGCACCTCGGGGTCGGGGTCGGCCATGAGCCGTGCGTAGGCCGCGAGCAGATCACCGTCGCGGTCGGCCTCGGGGACTCCCCGCCTGAACCGCTCCCACTCCTCGGGAAAGAACCGCCCGACCCCCCGGTAGAGCCAGTCGATCTCGGAGCGGCGCGTCATCGTGACGCCGGCGACGACCATCTCCGACACCCGCTCGGGGTGGGTCTCGGCGTAGGCGAGCATCAGCGTGGAGCCCCACGATCCGCCGTACAGCAACCACCGGTCGATGCCGAGGTGCTCGCGCAGGCGCTCCATGTCGGCGACCAGATGATGGGTGGTGTTGGTGCTCAGGTCGGTCGCGGGGTCGCCGGCGTGCGGCAGGCTGCGGCCGCAGTTGCGCTGGTCGAACAGGACGATTCGGTACCGCGAGGGGTCGAAGAGGCGACGGTGGCCGGGCCTGCACCCCGACCCGGGACCGCCGTGGACGACGACCGCGGGCTTGCCCGCGGGGTTGCCGCAGACCTCCCAGTAGACGAGGTTGCCGTCACCGGTGTCGAGCAGGCCGTGCTCGTGGGGCTCGATAGGGGGGTACAAGGCGAGTTCCTCTCCGGAGATATGACAGCACTGGTACATCGCGGCGGCGGCCGAGCTGGAGGCGGAAGTGTCCTACCCGCTGAGCAGACGGCCGACGCGGGACAGGATCGCCGGGGCGGTCGACCTGTAGACCGGGCCGTCCCCTATTCCGGCGCCCGCACGCTGCCGATGCCCAGGGTGCTGACCATCGGCAGCATCCCCGACTCGAACACCGCGCCCAGCAGAGGCCGGTTGAGCAGGGCCAGCCGTTGGGCCGACTCGGTCCCGAGCGTGCGCCACGGTCCGGCGGCCAGCTCGTCGGTGATCCGCTCGACCTGGTCACGGAGCGCCCGGCCCGCCGGGGTGGCGCTCCCCTCCGCGTCGACCAGGCCACGGACGGCCAGCCGGTCGCGGGCCGCCGCCCACTCCTCGTCGCTCCAGCCGCGGCCCGCGAAGTTGCTCACCGGTGCGGCCCCGATCGCGGCGAACGAGACCAGCGCCTCGCACCCGTCCAGTCCCGCGGTCGCCAGGGCTGCCAGGTGCCCGTCGCCCCGGTGTTCGCGCAGCACGGTGCAGGCCTGCCAGAGCGCCAGGTGCGGCTCCTCGGGCCAAGGCAGATCGAGGTTGGCGGCGGCCAGGGGGCGGTGGACGACCTCGACGCTCTCGGCGGCCCTGACGGCCAGCACGGCCGCCTCGGCCAGCTCGGGCGTGGCGACCTTGTCACCGAGGAGGGTGCGCAGGGTGCGGTCCACCGCCCGCGACCGGGCCTGGAGCACCGCCTCGGGCCGCGCCGTGGCCCAGATGCCCGGCACGTGCTCGGCGACGGCCGCCGGGCTGAAGCTGTAGTAGGTGCCGGTGACCAGCTTCGGCCCGGCGGCGCCGAGCGGCGCGGTACGCCAGGCGAAGTAGCTCGGCCAGCGTGACTCGACGTCGTAGCCGAGCCGTGCCGCCTCGTCGAAAGCCTCGGGGGAGAAATAGAGCGACGCGTGCACCGGCTCGATCTGGTGCCACATCTGCCGTGCCAGCTTGGAGAACTCCGACATCACAAGCCCCGTTCATCACTATCTATGTAGAATATGACAGTGACAGTAGATCCTTGGCGCATCACTCGTCAACCTCAAATAGACAGTTACGTCGGTAGCAGGATCGAGTTGGCCGCTCTTCTGGTCAACCGCCTCACCGTCACCTCGGCGCACGGCCGCGAGGTCACGCCACCGGCCTCAGGCGCCGAGCGACTGGCCGCGATCGGCGAGGAGAGCGTCGTGACCGACCGGGCTCCCCGTGCCCTCACCGTCACCGAGGCGGATCGGCTGGCCGGGATCGCCGCCCGGCTACGGCCGGCGTTCGGCGCGGGCGAGTCCATCACCGAGGTCGCGACCGCACTCAACGACCTGCTGGTACGGCACGCCGCCGTCCCCAGCCTGCACGTCGATCCGGGTCGGCCACACCGGCTGGCCTTCCACCGGCCCGACGCGCCCCTCGTGGACGCGTGGGCGGCCGACATGGGCACGGCACTGGCCATGGTCATCGGCGTCGGCCAGGCCCCCCGGCTCGGAGCCTGCCAGGCCGACGGGTGCGACCTGGTCTTCTTCGACACCACCCGCAACGGCTCGCGCAGATTCTGCGACCTGTCCTGCCAGAACCGGGCCAAGGCCAGCGCCTACCGCGCCAGACGGCACGCCGCCCGCCACCCCGCGCAGGACGCGGCGTCCAGCACCGACCTCGGGTAGCGGCAGGAGTTGCATCCTGTACCCCGATACAGGCTTACCTTCGGGGTGCGGGCAGCTCGCGGCGGAGACGGGCGGCCTTGGCGCCAGGGAGGAACCCATGGAGTGGGCACCGGCCGAATGCGCGCTTCCGACCGAGGAGCGGCCGTTGCGGGTGGCGGAGTTCGACGAGCTCTTCGCCACCGCGCTGCGCGGGCTGGAACGGGTGGGCCCCGCTCACCTGCGGCTCAGACTGAAGGGCGGAGAGCGGACCGTACGCGACCTGACGGCCAGGGAGACGGAGTGCTGCGCGTTCTTCACCTTCACCCTCACCGCCGACGGCGAGGAGCTGACCCTGGACATCGAGGTGCCCCCGGTTCATTCGAGAGTGCTCGACGGCCTGGCTGGCCTGGCTGTCCGGGCGATCGAGGCGGCTCCCCGGAGCGGCTCATGAGCGGGGAGTGGCTGCGTACCGGAGAGGTCGCGGAAGCGGCCGGGGTCAACGCCCAGACGTTGCGCTACTACCACCGGCGGGGCCTGCTGCGCGAGCCGCGACGGAGCAACGGTGGCCATCGGCTGTATCCACCGGAGACGGTGACCGCGCTCCGTGTGATCAAGGCCGCGCAGCGGCTGGGCTTCACCCTGGACGAGGTGGCCGACCTGGTCGAGTTGGGCGGCCACCGTCACGGCAGGTCCGGCGGCGGTCTGCGAGCACGGGCGACGGCCAAGCTCGCCGAGGTGGAACAGCGGATCGCCGACCTTCGGATGATCCGCGAGACGCTGATCCAGGCGGTGGACGCCGGATGCGACGACCTGGTGGCCTGCGCGGCGAGCCCGTGCTGCCCGCTGCCCTTCTCCGATCTCGCGAGGGAGGAACGGCATGCCGACGTCAACGCTTAGACGCACGCTCCGCACCGGTCTGACATGGCCGGCCGCGGTGGCCTGTGCCGCCTGCTGCGTACTGCCGACGCTGCTGGTCGCCGGGGTGATCGGTGGAACGGGGGTCATCGCCCTCACCGGCGTCATGCCGACGGTGGCTCTCATCCTGGCGGGCCTGGCCGTGTCGGCCTGGGGGCCGGCGTGGTCGCTCCGCCGCCGGAGGCGAGTCGCGGAATGCGCCGGCACCGGCTGTGGCTGCCAGGACCACCGCGTACAGTCACGGTCGTGACCGTCGCCCGATCCCTCCTGCTGTTCGCGATCGCCGCACTCGCCGAGATCGGCGGGGCCTGGCTGGTCTGGCAGGGAGTCAGAGAACAGCGCGGGCTGCTCTGGATCGGGGCCGGATTCGTCGCCCTGGGCCTGTACGGACTGGTGGCCACCTTCCAGCCCGACGCCAACTTCGGCCGCATCCTCGCCGCCTACGGAGGCGTGTTCGTCGCGGGCTCGCTGATCTGGGGCATGGTGGTGGACAGGTTCCAGCCCGACCGCTGGGACATCATCGGGGCCGCCGTCTGCCTGCTCGGCGTGCTGGTCATCATGTACGCCCCGCGGGGGTGACCGGAATCTCCACCGCGACGCGCGGCCACCGATTCAGTAGACGACTTGACGGTCACCGTGGGCGGTGGAGACTGATGCGGTGATTAAAACACTGTGTCCCCGCGACTACAACGAGGCCATCTACGTGGGGCATTTCTTTCGTACCGGCACCCCCGTGGTGATGGACCTCACCAAGCTGCCGGACAGCGAGGCCAAGCAGTTCGTGGATTTCGCCGCCGGCCTGGTGTTCGGCAGGGGCGGGAATATGGACCGCCTGTCTCCGAAGGTGTTCCTGCTGATGCCTCGCGGAACGGCCGAACGATCATCGGCATCTCACGAGGCGCACTAGACCGCCGGCCCGGGTCGCGGGAAATGCATTGATCACCGTACGGACGCTCTCTCGCCGACCATCGAAAACGAACTTTTCCGTCAGGCACAGCGATCACTTGGTGGCCGTCGACGAACCGGGAACAAAAGCGCCCATTCGCAGATAATCCAGAACGGGACTAATTGCTATGCTGGAGATATGACCGCCATGGCACCCGCCCGCACCGAGCCCGATCTGTCGTTCCTGCTGGACCATGCCGGTCACGCGCTGAGAACCCGGATGGCGGCGGCGCTCGCCGAGATCGGCCTGACGCCACGGATGCACTGCGTGCTGGTCCACGCCCTGGAAGAGGAGCGCACCCAGATCCAGCTCGCCGAGATCGGCGACATGGACAAGACCACGATGGTGGTCACGGTCGACGCCCTGGAGGAGGCCGGGCTCGCCGAGCGCCGCCCGTCCAGCACGGACCGGCGGGCCCGCATCATCTCGGTCACCGAGAAGGGTGCCGAGGCCGCCCGGCGGAGCCAGCAGATCGTCGACGGCGTACACAGGGCCGCGCTGGACGCACTGGACGCGGATGAGGCCGAGGTGCTGGTACGTGCCATGAATCGCCTGGTGCAGGGCCATCTGGCCGCCCCCGTCGAGGCGCCACAGGCGGCCCGGCGGGCACGGCAACGCACAAGATAGACCCGAAAGGGATCGTCTATAACAAAACTATCTGTTACGGTCTCTCCTGTTCCCCTTCGAACAGGAGACGGTCATGTCATACACCTCACCCTCGCTCCGATCATCCCGATCACGCTGGTCGGCACTCGCCGTGCTGTCCGCCTCAGCACTGATGACGATCCTGGACGGCAGCATCGTGACCGTGGCGATGCCGGCCATCCAGCGGGATCTGGGCTTCTCGCCCGCCGAACTCAGCTGGACCGTCAACGCGTACCTCATCCCCTTCGGCGGCCTCCTCCTGCTGGCCGGTCGGCTGGGCGACCTCATCGGCCGCAAGACCATGTTCCTGGCGGGCAACGCTGTCTTCACCGTCGCGTCGCTGCTGGCCGGAGCGGCCGCCGGGCCCGGCATGCTGATCGCCGCCCGCTTCCTGCAGGGCATCGGCAGCGCCATGGCCTCCGCGGTCGTACTGGGCATCCTGGTGACGCTGTTCACCGAGGCCAAAGAGCGCGCGAAGGCGATCGGCGTCTTCAGCTTCACCGGTGCCGCCGGAGCCTCGATCGGCCAGGTCCTGGGCGGGGTTCTCACCGACGCGCTCAGCTGGCACTGGATCTTCTTCATCAACCTGCCCATCGGACTGGCCACGATCGCGCTGGCGATCAGGGCGCTGCCAGGCGAGCGGGGGGCAGGACTCGCCGCCGGGGCCGACGCCCTCGGCGCCGTACTGGTCACCGGCGGACTGATGCTGGGCGTCTACACCGTGGTCAAGATCGAGCAGTACGGCTGGCTCGCGACGCACACCCTCGGCTTCGGCGCGGTGTCGCTCGCCCTGCTGGCCGCGTTCTTCATCCGTCAGGCGACCGCGAGGACCCCGCTGATGCCTTTGCGGATCCTCCGTTCGCGCAACGTCTCCGGCGCCAACCTGGCCCAGATGCTGGCGGTGTCCGCCATGTTCGCCTTCCAGATCCTCGTCGCGCTCTACCTGCAGAAGGTCCTCGGCTACGGCGCGCTCGACACCGGCCTGGCGATGCTTCCCGCGGCGGTGGCCATCGGCGGCGTGTCCCTGTTCGTCTCCGCCCGGCTCAACACCCGCTTCGGTGAGCGCGCCGTCCTGCTGGCGGGCCTGGCGCTCCTGTTCGGCGCGATGGTCTGGCTCACCCGTGTCCCGGTCGACGCGGACTACGTCACCGACCTGCTCCCGGTGATGCTGCTCATCGCGGGTGGCGGGTTGATGCTCCCCGCGCTGGCCGCACTCGGCATGTCCGGCGCCAGGGCCGATGACGCGGGCGTGGCGTCCGGGCTGTTCAACACCACCCAGCAGGTCGGCATGGCCACCGGCGTCGCGGTACTGTCCACGCTGGCCGCCTCGCGTACCGAGGAGCTGCTGTCCGCCGGCGAGAGCCAGGCTGCCGCGCTGACCGGCGGCTACCAACTGGCCTTCGGCACCGCCGCCGTTCTGCTCGCGGCCGCCTTCACCGTCGCGCTCATCGTGCTGCGGCAACCCAGGCCGGACACCGCCCCCCAGCACGAGTCCTCCGACGCACCGGCGGTCCGGTCCGGAATCGCCTGATCACCACCGCGACCGGTTCAGCCCCGGCTTTACCCCACTCGCGGAATCTTGACCGGCACCTGGAGGGTCGGTACCCGGCTTCCATGTCACCGCTGGTCACGCTGGGAGCGTCGAACACCGCGTGAGCTGAGTAGAGATTGGGCTGTAATGAGGCGGCTTACAGAGTGGATGGTTCTCGGTTCGGCGGTCCTCGGTGCGATGGCCGCGCTCAGCGCGTCACCTGCCGGCGCTGATTCACTCGGTGACCCTAGGCCAGGCATATCCGATATGTCGGGAGATGAGTTCTCAGCCCGGGCGCTGGTGCTGACGCTCACCCAGGGGGCGACCACCCTGCCGTCGACTCGGACGGTGGTGTTGCAGTGTTCACCGATCGGCGGAGGGACGCACCCGAGGACGCGGGAGGCGTGCGCGGCTCTGGAACCCGCGAGTGGCGACGTGCGTAAGTTCAAGCCCGCGACGGGGCTGATCTGCCCGCTGATCTATGAGCCGGTGACGGTGTCGGCGGTCGGTGTGTGGAAGAGCCGGTTCACCATGTCCTCTCAGACCTTCGGGAACAGCTGCCAGATGCGCAATGCGCTCGGAGTCGTGGGCGGCTTCTGACCACGGTGAACCTGTGCGGTCAGAAGCCCGTGCGGTCAGAAGAGGGTCAGCGGCTCGGCCGGCATGGGCTCGGGCAACGGCTCGACCTCGGGCAGCCGGGCCCGTACGTCGTCGTGAAAACGACGGGCGAGCATCGGCGCGTCGGCGTTGTCGGGAGTATGGATGAACACGGTCGGCGAGCGGCCTTCGCGTAGCCATTCGGTGACCGTGTCGATCCACTGCCGCCAGCCCTCGATCGTGCGCTCCGTGGCGTCCCGGCCGAGGTAGCGCACGATCGGACGGTCGGTGAGCGCGACCGACCGGCGCGGCACACGCGGTTTCTTCGTCCACGCGTCTCGTTCGGCGTCACTGGTCGGAGGGCTCTGGAAGAGGGTGACGGTGTCGAAGGGAACCCATTCGGCACCGACGCCGGCGAGAACCCTTTCGAGAGACCGTCCAGATCGCTCGTCGTCGAAGAACGCGCGGTGGCGGACCTCGACGGCGTATCTGTACGAGCGGGGAAGTCCGCGAAGAAAGCCCGCCAGGGTGCCGAGGTCGGTCGGAGCGAATGATCCCGGCAACTGGATCCAGAGGGCGTGAGCGCGAGGCCCGAGTGGCTCGATCGCCTCCAGGAACGACCGAAGTTCCTCCTCGACTCCGGTGAGGCGGCCCTCGTGCGTGATCGTCCTGGGCAGCTTGACCACCAGGCGGAAGTCCGGGCCGGTCTGCCGCGCCCACGACTCCACCGTGCTTCTCGCCGGTGTCGCGTAGAACGTCGTGTTGCCCTCCACCGCGTTGCACCAGGTCGCGTAGGCCCGCAGGCGTTCTCCGACCGGGAGCGGATGAGGCAGAAAACGCCCCTGCCATGACTTGAGAGTCCACATCGCGCATCCCACATGAAGCCGCATGACCTCGACGTTATCCAAGGCCGGTAGGAGAAGGAACCGGCAGCAGGACTGGGAGGACTCCCTATCCGGATGGACGATCAGTCGGGCACCCGTGAGGACCGGGCGACGGTTGCCAACTGGGATCGGGAGGTGATCCCCAGCTTGGGAAACGCCTTGTAGAGGTGATAGCCGACGGTCCGCGGGCTGAGGAAAAGCTGCGCGGCGATGTCGCGGTTGGAGGCGCCGTTGGCCGCCAGCCGTACGACCTGGCGCTCCCTGGGGGTGAGCACGCTGAGCGGGTCGTCGGCCTTGCGCGGCGCCGCCGGAACGTCTCCGGTCGCGCGCAGCTCCACCCGGGCGCGCTCGGCCCACGGCTCCGCGCCGAGCCGGTCGAAGATCTCCAGTGCGCCGCGCAGTTGCGACCGGGCATCCGCTCGCCGCCGTGCCCGTCGTAGCCACTCGCCGTAGGCGAGCTGCGTCCTCGCCTGCTCGTACGGCTGACCGGCTGCCTCATGGCAGCGCACGGCATGCGCGAAGTGCACCTCGTCCCCCTCGACGAGGGCACGACAGCGCAGCGCGATCGCGTTGGGTGACGGCTGACGGACGTGCCGCGCCCAGGCCAGGTATCGGGCGAGTGGCTCCTTCGCCCGCTCCGGCCGACCGGCGCGAACGGCCGCCTCGACCTGGTCGGCGGCGGAGAGGACGGCGATGCCCGTCAGTGAGATGGCCTCCAACTGCCGGAGGGCGGCGTCCGGGTGGCCCAGGCCGAGTTCGAGCAGGCCGAGTGCCCAGCGTCCGATGGCCGCGGCAAGGGCCTGTCCTTGGCCGTCGGCCCTCGCGATGCCCTCCTCGGCGGTCGCTCGGCACCTCTCCACGTCCCCTTGGTGGGCGAGCACCCATCCGAGAGAGCACATGAGGTGACTGACCCGGTGCTCATGGCCCAGGTCCACCGCCAGCCGCAGTCCTGCGTCCAGGGCCGCCCTGGCCTCGCCGTACCGGCAGAGCCACCCCTGCGCGAGGCCGTGATCCTGGAACGCGAAGGCGAGCCAGCCGATCATTCCGCTCTTCTGACACTCCGTCACGATCTGGCCGGTGATCTTCTCGTAGTGGACGGCGCGGCCCAGCGGAAGGCACAGAGAGGCGGTGAAGGTCAGCCCGGGCACCCCCAGTCCGGCGAGCGCGTGTCCGTCGACCGCCTCGCCCATGAGCCTGGCCCCCTCTTTGATGTCACCGCTCAGCAGGCGGGTCAGCCCGAGCGCCCCGCTGATCAGTGGCGAGTCGGCCTCGGGAAGCGCGCGGAGGCTCGCGGCCGCCTCCTCGGCCAGTCGCGCGTCACCGGCGAACCAGGCGCAGCGGACGGTCTCCACCAGTAGCCAGGTGGCCCACTCCGAGGAGCGAGCCGCCACCCGGGGAACGCCGTCCAGGATGATCCGGCCCGCTGCGAGCGGTGTGCCCAGCTCGAATTCGCGATGGGCACGCACCTGGATCAGCGCGGTGATCACGTCAGGGTCGTCCACATCGGACGTGACGCTGTCGGCGAGCACGGCGGCGCGGCCCATCAGTCCGGCGTCACTCGCCGCCAACGAGGCGGCGGCCAGCCGTCCGGATCGTCGTACCGGATCGGCGGTGAGCTCGGCGGCTCGCTCGTAGGCGGCCGCGCTCGCGGCGTAGCCGCTGCGGGTACGTGCCCGTTCCGCCGCTTCCTCCAGCTCCCGTGCGACTCCCTCGTCAGATCCGAGCACGGCGGCGGCCAGGTGCCACGCCCGCCGGTCGGCCGCATCCACGGCGGCCGAGCCGGTGAGGGCGTCGGCGAGGGCCCGATGTACGGCAAGGCGCCGAGTGACCGGCGCGCTCTGGTAGGCGGCCGACCTGATCAGGGGATGACGGAAGCCGATGGTCGCCCCCCTTATCTCGATCAGGCGGCTCCGCTCGGCTGACTCAAGGCCCTGCAGGGAGGCGCCCGCGGCCGCCACCGTCTCAAGCTCGCCGGAACCGTCCGCCGCCGCGATCAGCAACGCGGTCCGCGCCGGCTCGGAAAGCGCGGCTATCTGTCTTTGGAACGTCTCCCGAACTCGATCGGCGACGGGCATCGCACCCACCGGCGACAATCGCCCCGCCCGCTGTTCCGCGGTGAGCGCGGCAGGCAGCTCGACAAGCGCCAGGGGGTTGCCGTCCGATTCCTCGATGAGGCGTTCTCGCACCTGCGGTGGCAGGTCGGCGGGGAGCAGGGCGGCGGCGGCCGTGCTGTCCAACCCACCCAGCCGGAGCTCGGGCAGCCCCGCGGCGTGGAAACCCGCACGGGCGGCGAAGATCATAACGACGCCTTCGGCCTCAAGGCGGCGGGCGGCGAACACCAGCGCGTCGATGGACGCCCGGTCGAACCACTGCGCGTCGTCGATGAGGCAGAGCAGCGCGCCATCCTCTGCGAGTTCGGAGAGAAGACTCAGCGTGGCCAGCCCGACCAGGAACCGGTTTTCCGGCGCGATGTCGCCCAGGCCGAGGGCTCCGCTGAGTGCGGCGGCCTGCGCATCGGGCAGTGCGCGGATCCGGTCGAGCCCGGTGTGAAGAAGCAGATGAAGCGCGGCGAAGGGCAACTCGGCCTCGGATTCGATGCCGACACCGCGCAGCACTCTCATGCCTTCCGCTCGCGTGGTGGCATAGCGCAGCAGCGCCGACTTACCGATCCCCGCCTGCCCCCGAATGACAAGGGCCCCGCTCTGGCCGGCCCTAGCCTCCGCCAGGAGCCGTTCGATGTCCGTTTGTTCACTGGATCGCCCGTACAGCACGGTCAGGAACCTACCGTCACGATGACTGATTCGGGGTGGCGCGGACCTGCGTAACTTCGTGATCACATGCACGTCAGCACCACGAAGGGATCTTCGAAATGGCCACCATCGCCGGCACCGTCAGGACCACCGACGCCAAGCTGCTCCGCTTCGCCCTCAAGCAGGACGCGGTGGGCACAGGCGCCAACGGAGCCGTCTACGTCATCGTCGCGGCGATCTTCGGCGAGATGTTCGGCCTCCCCGCCGCCTTCCTCTACCCGATCGGCGCGTTCCTGGTCGCTTTCGCGGTCGCCGTGTTCTTCCTCGCCACGCGGCCGACGGTGAGCAAGGCCGCCGTGGGCGTCGTGATGGCCGTCAACATCGCCTGGGTGGCCGCGAGCGCGGAACTGCTCATCGCCGGCTGGTTCCCGCTGACCGGCCTGGGCACCGCGCTGGTGGTCGCACAGGCGGTAGTGGTCGCCGGCTTCACCGGCCTGCAGTTCGCCGGTCTTCGCAAGACCGCGTGAACCCGCCGCGATCCAACGGGGGCCGACGTCGTGTCCCGGCCGATGCTTGACAGGATCCGAGCACGCGGCCGCTTGCGTACGTTCGCGCCTCGTAGGGTCGCAAAATTATTGGACAACGTGTATACCCATGGCGATCGTTGGAGGCATGCGACAGGAGGAGATCTGGGACGTCGACACCGCCCGGCGCTATGACACGCCGGGCATCGGCATGTTCGCGCCCGAGGTCCTGGGGCCGGTCCTGGACCGCCTCTCCGAACTCGCGGGCGACGGGCAGGCGCTCGAGTTCGCCATCGGAACCGGCCGTGTGGCCGTCCCGCTCACCGAGCGAGGGGTGCCCGTCACCGGCATCGAGCTGTCACCTCCGATGATCGACCAACTGCGAACGAAAGCGGACGAAGCGACGATCCCGGTAATCGTCGGCGACATGGCGACCGCCGTCGCCCCGGGGAAGTACACGCTCGTCTACCTCGTCTACAACACGATTTCGAACCTGCTCACCCAGGCCGAGCAGGTCGCGTGCTTCCGCAACGCCGCCCGTCACCTCATACCCGGCGGCCGGTTCGTGATCGAGCTCTGGGTGCCTGAACTGCGCAAGCTCCCACCGGGTCAGCAGGCCACGGTGTGGCATTCCGGGCCCGGCTACATCGGTCTGGACACCTACGACGTTCTGCGTCAACACGTCGTGTCGCACCACTTCACATTCGACGAGAGCAGGCAGGCCCAGCTGTTCCGCAGCCCGCACCGCTACATCTGGCCGGCCGAACTGGACCTCATGGCCCAGTTGGCCGGGTTCGAGCTGGAGAGCAGGCACGCGGACTGGGCCGGGGCCGACTTCACCGCCGAGTCGCGTTCCCACGTGTCCGTCTACCGCATCCCGCCGGACCACCAGCGTCGTCCGAGTACGCGACAGAGGACATGAGTCGGCCCCCGCATCGCCCAGCACCGACGCCACCGAACACCTCGTCCGGCGTGGCCTCGGCGGCGAATTCCCGGTGGATGCCCGGCCGGGCGGCTGAAACCCGCCGACCGGACACTGGTCGCGATGGCCCGCGAGGCGATCCTCCGGGGGGCGCCGGAGGCGGTGGCGCTGTGCTCGCCGGCCGGGCTCTTGAAGGTCGGCAATGCGGAGATCTCCCACGAATACACCGCTGACCTGCGGCGGTACAGAATCCGGCTGGAGGGGAGAGCCTGCGCCAGGTGCCGTCGGCCGCGATCACGCGACGGGCTGACGGTCCGCTCTCGGCTCGATGGTCGCGGACAGATCCGTACGGAGCGCGTACGGCACGAATAGGCCCAGCACGACGATGGCGAGCCCCGTGGCCAGGACGAACACCGTCCGCACGCCCCACAGCTCAGCCGCGACCCCGGCCAACGCCGCGCTGGCGGGAATCACCCCCCAGCTGAGCACCCGAGACGCGGCGTAGATACGCCCCAGCAACTCCGGCGGCGACAGGTTCTGCCGGATCGTGGCCACCAGGATGCGCCAGATGCTCGACCCGGCCCCAGCGATCACCGCCCCGGCGGCCACGGTCCACACCGGTCCGCCCAGCGCCACAGGCGCCACCAGCAGAACGGTTCCGGCGGCGTCGACGATCAGCAGCCTGGTCACCCCGAACCGGCGCCGCAACGGCTCCACCACCCCCGCCGCGAGCAGTCCGCCCACGGCCATCGCCGTCAGCACCAGGCCGTACTGGGCCGCGGTGAGGCCGAGCGGGCCGGGACTGACCGCGTACACGACGAGCAGGGCCGTCGCGACCGCCCAGGGGATGTTCATCACGGCGGTGAAGAGGGTCAGCGTTCGCACCACCGGCTGCCGCCACAGGTACCGGAAGCCGGCGACCACGCCGCCGCCCCTTGAGATTCGGGTCTCGGCGGGCGCCCGGCGCAGGGCCATCATGGCGATGCCCGCGACGGCCAGGACGTAGAGGGCCGCGCTCGCACCGGTGGCCAGAACGAGGGTGAGGCTCGCCAGCAGGCCCGCGAGCGGTGGGCCGGCGAGCTGGTTGGTGACGTTGATGGTCGCCTCGATGCGCGCGTTGGCTCTGTTGCGGCCGGCGGGCTCGACGACCATGGGGATGGTCGAGGTCAGCGCGGTGTCGACCAGCGTCTCGGCCACGCCGAGCAGCACCGCCACGGCGAGGAGCAGCGGCAGCGACAGGGTATCGGTGAAGTGAGCGACGGTGAGCCCGGACAGCACCAGCGCGCGTACCAGGTTGACGCCGCTCAGCAGTGTCCGGCGGTCGACCCGGTCGACGATCCAGCCGGCGTGCAGGCCGAAGACCGGCCATGCCAGGGTGAGCGCCGCCGTCACGGCCGCCACCCCGCCGGGCGAGGCGTCGACGGCGATGGCGAGCAGTGGCAGGACGAACAGCGCCATGCCGTCGCCGAGGTTCGCGGCACCGGTGCCGAACCACAGCGCGTTGAACGACCGACCCAGCGGCAGCGGGAGGAGGCGCATCCGTTTCTTACCTTTCAAATACCTTTGATCGGTCATAGCGTGGCTTAAGTCACCTGACCTGTCAACGGGATTTGATCGGTGAGATACTCGGTGCCGTGACTGCCATCGAGCTGGTTGGGAACGCGCTGTGCCTGGACTTCGCCAACACGGTCAACGCTCGTCCGGTGGCTCGGCGAGACTGGCTGGGTAGCCCGGAGGAGGCTGTGACCTGGGCCGCGGCGACGGGGCATCCGATCGGGGAACCGGACGGGCTCGCGGCGGCCCTGCCGGATGCCCGTGAGCTGCGTGAGGCGGTGTTCCGGGTGTTTCAGCCGCTCGCGCAGGGAGAGCGGGCGCCGCGGCCGGATCTCGATGTCGTCGTCGCGCTGCACGGTGACGGCATCGCCCATGGCCGGCTGGAGGAGGCCGACGGGAACTTCCGGTTCTCCTGGGGGGCGCCACGTACGCCGCGAATCCTGCTCTGGGAGGTCGCGGCCTCGGCGGTCGAGCTGCTCACACACGGGCCGCTGGATCGGCTCGGTGAGTGTCCGTCGTGCTGCTGGCTGTTCCTGGACGTCAGCAAGAATCGTCGCCGCCGGTGGTGCAGCATGACCACCTGTGGCAGCCGCGACAAGTCGCGGCGCTACTACGCGGGACGCTCCGGCTGAGGGCATCGGAGTCGAAATAGAAGTCGGGCGCGTCCCACACCGCCCTGAGCGGCCGAGGCACCTCCCAGCGCGCGTCCAGGTAACGCTCGGCGACCAGCCGCTTCTGCGCCTCGACATCACAGTGGTCGTAGGTGACGGGCTCCTCGGCGTGGAAGCCGAGGTTGACGCGGAGTTCGGTGTTGTCGCGCACCGGGTAGATCATCGATGGTCACTCAGCGAGGCTGTGGCGGCAGCCTGGAGACGCGTCCAGGTCGGAAACGTGCGGGAT
The DNA here is from genome assembly GCF_040675205.1 of Streptosporangium sp. NPDC049644. Lineage (NCBI taxonomy): Bacteria > Bacillati > Actinomycetota > Actinomycetes > Streptosporangiales > Streptosporangiaceae > Streptosporangium > Streptosporangium sp. NPDC049644. The sequence continues at coordinate 76,126 of NZ_JBFAOJ010000015.1, forward strand.
CTCAGCTGTCTAGCGCTGCTTGAGGCGGAGTGCTTCTTTGCGGACCTCGACCTGGAGGGACTGCTCGCGCTCCAGCCACGCCGGGTTCTCCGCTTTCAGCGCATCGATCTCAGCGGTGGTGAGCGGCCCGGTGATCCCGCCTCTGAGCAGGCCGGCAACGGAGATCCTGAGCTTCGCGGCGATGACCTGCTTGGTGTGCGGGCCGTTGCGGCGCAGGTCAACGAGCCAGGCGGGGGGCGTCGCCTGCAACTCGTTCAGCTCGTCCCTGGAGACGACACTCGCCTGGAACTCGGCGGGAGTGGCCGAGAGGGGAACACCCAGCTTCTTGGCCGCGGTCGCGGGCTTCATTGTCTGGATGGTCTTCGGTTTGGACGAGGTCATGGCGTCAAGAGTAGCCAGCCGGAACAGGTTCCCTTGACATCGATACCCTGGGGAAGTGACCGATGGAGAGACCGGCGGGACGTTTCGACTGGCGTACGTGCCCGGGGTGACACCCGCGAAATGGGTCAACGTCTGGACCGAGAGAATGCCCGGTGTGCCGATCACCCTGGTCGCGGTTCCCACCGCCGAGGTGGTGGGACTCCTACGGAATGGCGGCGCCGACGCCGGATTCGTCAGGCTGCCGGTCGACCGGGACGGGCTCAGTGTGATCCCTCTCTACGTGGAGACCACGGTGGTCGTGGTGCCCAAGGACCACGCGATGGCCGCCGCCGACGAGGTGGCCATCACCGACCTTGACGACGACGAGGTGTTCCACCCTCTGGACGACACCATCGAGTGGACGGTCCGGCCCGGGCTGCCCGCGTTCACCCGCCCGGCCACAACGGCGGACGCGGTCGAGCTGGCAGCGGCCGGCGCGGGGATTCTCCTGGTTCCGATGTCGCTGGCGCGCCTCCACCACCGCGGGGATCTCACGTACCGGCCGGTGCCGGACGCGCCGCAGTCTCAGGTTGCGCTGGCCTGGCCCACGGACGCGACCACCGACCTGGTGGAGGATTTCATCGGCATCGTCCGCGGCCGGACGGTGAACAGCTCGCGGGGCCGTACCCCCGCCTCCCCTGCGGAGAAACCGGCGCAGCGGCAGGCACAAAAACCCGCACAGAACGGCTCCGGTCGCCGGGCCGTGCCGGTCGGCCGTAAAAAGAAGGGCCGCCGACCTCGGTGACCCGCAGACGGATATGCCGATCACCTTTGGTACCAATGTGAACACCGATGGTGTCGAACTGAGGCGGTAGGCATGATGTCGCCGCGTGTCCGATGAATTGCGCGTTCCCACCTCAGCAGAAGGCTTCCTGGACCGAGTTCGGCTCGGCCACGATGAGGGCATGACGGAGAACGGACCAGCGCGGCCGCCGACGGCGGGTGGAAGAGCAGGTTCACCCCCGAACTGGGCGGCGATGAGCGCTCTGGCGGGTGCGGCAGCCGCCGTGGTCGCTCTGGTCGCCTACCTGGTACCACCGACCCCGCCTCCGCAGCCCCCGTCCGACGTGGTGGTCACCACCCCGGCCCCGCCTCCGCCACCACAATCCGACACGGTGGTCACCACCCCACCTCCGCAGCCGTCGTCACCGGATCCGGTCACCACCCGGCCCGCACCGCCGACCCCGCGCCCGTCGCCCGAGTCCGGCGAGCCCCAACCGCCGGCGCCAAGCCCCACGCGAGCGGTCTCGGCTGTCTCCCCGCTGGTGTCGGTGGTCCGGCCCGGGGGCTGCGACGAGACGGCGACGGCGCTGACCACATACCGCCGAAACGCCGGGACCACCCGCAGCGGCCAGGCGGCCGCGGCTCGTCAGACCTACCAGGAGCTGATGGGCGCGGTCCTCGACGCCCAAGGAGCGGTGGGGGCGACGATCAGCCGACTGGCCGCCGAATTCCAGGAACTGAACTTCCGGCTGACCGGCATGACCGGCGGCGATCCCAACCAGGTGATCGCGGACATCAACACGGACCTCGCCGAGCTCAAGAGGCTGTGCGAATCCGGCTGACCGGTGCGCGGCGGGGCTCGGTGGGTCCGCGCCTGAGCGCCGTTCCCACGTGCTCGTCGCCTCCGCTCCGCATGGGCACGGCTTGGCAGGCCGACCGGTAGGCGATCGAGCACATCGTGATCTGATCAGCCTGCCTCAGGTTGCCCGCACATAGATGATCAGGTTTACCCGAGGGGGAGCCGATGGTTTCGGCGTCATTGGGACCGGCGTACCACCGGTTATGGCTGGCGACGGTGCTGTCCAATTTGGGGGATGGGATTCGGATGGCTGCCTTGCCGTTGTTGGCAGCCACCATCACCTCTGATCCAGTCGCGGTGGCCGGTGTCGCCATCGCCGGGCAGAGCCCGTGGTTGTTGTTCGGGCTGTTCGCCGGGGCGGTCGTTGATCGATTCGACCAGCGTCGCCTTGCTGCGGCCGTCGATGTGGTTCGGGTGTCGATGCTGGCCGTCCTGGTCGTTTCGGTTTCTCTGGACGTTGCCGGGATCGCGCTGCTTTACCTGGTGGCGTTCGTCTGTGGTGTGGGTGAGACGCTGCGCGACACCGCAACGGCAACACTCCTTCCGCCTCTGGTGAAAGACGCCGATCTCGATCGGGCCAACGGTGGGTTGGTCAACGCCGAGGTCGCGGGGAACGAACTGGTGGGGCCGCCGATCGGTGGATATCTGTTCGGCGTAGCGCTGGTGCTCCCGTTCGCGGTAAACGGTGGAGCCCTGGCTCTGGCAGCCGCTCTGATCTTCAGCCTGCCCAACGTGTTCGCTCAGAAAGCCGGTTCGTACCGTAGTAAGGGTCAGATCTGGAGTGACACTCGCGCCGGTCTGCGGTGGCTGATCGAACATCCTCGCTTGCGGATGATCGTGGGCTTGGGTGCCGTGTTCGCGGCGATGGACAGTGCCTGGTTCGCCGTGCTCGTGCTCTACGTGCCTCAGGTTCTCGGTCTACCGGCTTGGGGCTATGGCGTGTTGCTGGGCGTCGGCGCCGTTGGGGGGCTCGCCGGAGGGTTCTTCGCGACACGGGTCACCCGAATGATCGGACCCGCGGGAGCTCTGGCCGGGTGCCTCGGTTGCGCCGCGACCGGGCAGCTGATGATCGGACTTACCGCTTCCGCCGTCGTGGTGGCCGCGGGTCTGGTCATCACGAGTGCCGCGTTCGGCGTGTGGGCCGTCGTGGCTCGTACTACTCGTCAGCGACTCACTCCAGCCGAGATGCTCGGTCGAGTGAGCAGCGCGGCGATGACCACGGTGATGAGCGCGTCTCCGCTGGGAGCCCTCCTCGGTGGCCTGCTTGCGACCGGGTGGGGGTTGAGAGCGCCGATCCTCGTTGGAGTTCCGGTCTTAACGGTGGCGGCTGTCGTTTGCCTCCTCGCGATGCGCGAACGCGATTGAGTCGCGTAAGCGTCGGCTCATTCCGTCGCCCCAGCCCCTGACCCGCCTGGCTCATCCAGGGGCGATGGCGACGGGATGATCTGGCTTCCTCCTCGGCCGTCTACGGACTCCAGGGCCGGGCGGCGATCATCCCGGAGCCGGAGGCATCGAATTCAGCGGCTCGTGATGCTTGTGGTCGTAGAACCTGGGATGCCCGCAGTAGCAGATGCCGGTCCACATGCGGTCTGGGTCGGTGGACTGCTCGGGTCCGGCTCCGCATGCGGGGCAGGTGACAGAAGGCTGGTCGTCTGCCGTGTGGAGCGGCTCGTCCATGACGGCACTGTATGACGCGACGAAGTAGTACCGGTCGCCGGAAGTTCACCCCGTGGTGAGTCACACAGAGGCCGATGCTGCCCCACCGGGCGTCAGCGCGGCCTGAACTATGCGGATCGCCTCACCGGTGTCGATGCCGACACTGGCGATCACAGCCGCATAGTCGGCGGCGGCCTGGCGTGCCCGTTCGCGCCCCTCCTCGCCGGCGGCCGACACGAACGAACCCGCCCGCCCGCGGGTCTCGATCAGTCCGTCCTCCTCCAGCTCCCGGTAAGCCCTGCCGACCGTGTTGACGGCCAGGCCGAGGTCGGCCGCGAGATACAGCGTCGCGCCGGCACGCCGGTCGAGCAGCAGCCGGACCAGCAAAAATCCGACCACCGACGCCGTCAGGAGCAGCAACGGCATCGGGGGGTGCGGCCAGAAACCGCCGTAGGCGGAAGTGGCAGGCCGGCCGTAGACCTGCGCGAGCGCGGCCGCCATGATCAATACGGCCAGCATGACGTGACCTGCCAGGCGTGCGCGTCGCCGCACCGCCAGACGCGTGGCCAGCAACGGTGTCGGCCTGGCATCGGCCAGCCCGTGCCACGCCAGCCACGCACCCGCCTGCCGAAGATCCTCCGGAGGCACCGGGGGGTCGGCATCCGGTAACGGTCTGCTCGACATACCCTCTCCTAATGTCGCAAGCTTTGTATCAATACAATGAGTCAAAGCTTGCGACAAAATCAACCGAAGGCGGCGCAGCACCTTCGTCCATGTCGGCCACAGCGTCCGCGTCCCCGAAGCGGCGCCAGATGCCCTGATCGCCGCCGTCACGCTCAGGAAAGGACAGGTCGCCTGATGGCCGACATGGAGCACCCGAACGACCGGACCGGCGCGGCGGTTACCGACGGAACGGCCCCGGCGACGGCCTGGAATCGAGTCGTGAGTTGGGCGGAGGGCTCCCCACGAGTGACCATGACAGACCGCCGCCACCCTCTTAACGGCACGCTGACGGCCCGACGGTCAGCCTGGCTGATCTCTCGGCGGCCACCCCGGTCAGGCGCACATCCAGCAGTAGAGCAACTGGTCATACTCCTACTCGGCCACCAGCGGGGTGTCGGCGTGATAGGCCTCACGCATCCGCTTTTCGACGACGGGACGCAGCTTCTCAGGCAGCTTATCTCGGACAGGGGAGGACTCGCGGAAGGCGACCGCGTCGGCGCCGCTCGGAGCTGAAGCCGAGCGGCGCTCGCTATATCGCCAGTAAGCAACTATCCGCTGACTCTATGGATGCGCACTTTGTGCTTCGCCTTAGCTGGCGCGAAGAGTTCGCTTCCGGGCCATTCAACCGTGTACACGTACTTGCCATGTTCCATTGGCCTGTCAGTGAAGCGGTACGTCCCGTCACTGTTTGGGTGGGACGACGGCAGAGTGGTGGTGACGGTGCCGTTGCCGTTGCTCACGGTTCGCCGCACCGTGAGACTGAAGCCGTCTGTGGAGTTCAGGCCGTCGAACCGAAGCGCCCCGCTGAAGGTCAGTGTCATGCCGACGGATCCGCGGATTGGACCCGTCAGTGTGAGGGAGGGCGCGTAGTTGACTGTCACGGTCACCGATGTCTTAGTTCCGCGGAAATCGGCGTTTCCGTCCCAGAGCACGGTATAAGCGTATTCGCCGCCGATCGCGGGAGTGTCGGTGACGGTGAAGGTACCGTCCGCAGCAGTCGTCACCCCGTTGAGTGTCTCGCTGGTTCCATCGGGCAAGCGACGGGTCACCGTGAGCGGCTGCGCACCGGGAGCCGACCCGCCGGGAAGCTCAAGCTGGCCGGTCAGAGTGAGCGGCCGGTTCACAAACGGGTCGGATGGAGCAGTCAATGTCAGCGTGGAAGCCGGGCGGGCGAAGCCCTCGAGCCGCCAAAGGTGGAGCCGGTCGTAAGACGACCTCAGCACGGCGAAGACGTCCGTACCCGAGAATGCGATATTTGCCGCGACCAGGTCGCCGACCTCCGTATCCTCCTCCTGGATCTTCGCTCCCGTCATTGCGTCGTACAACGTGATATCGGTGCCGTATCTGCGCCCACCCAGGATTTGGCTTCCGTCCGGGCTGATCGCGATGGCCATCGGAAAACCTGGGAAGCCCGGCTCCTCACCATAGGAACGTACCCTCGTCAGGCTGACGGCGTCCCACCTCTCGAAGTGGTAGGGGGCGGCCGATGCCGAAAGCACGTTCGATCCGTCGGGCGTGACGACGAGCTCAATGGGACTAGACGTGTCGTAGGTGTGACCGTCGATCTCGCCGCGCAATGCGGGAGTTCCACTCACGTCGTAAACAAACAGGTCAGACGGGCTTACCCCCGTCTCCCCGACCGCCAACGTGTCCCCCCCGGCTGCGACAACCGGAGGACCACTGAGGTCGGATGCGACTGCGACCGGCTCCGGCGTTGCCACTGACAGATCAAGTCCGAGGACGCCGCCATCGTAGGCGAGTAGGCAGCCGTACCCTACCCACAGCCGGTCGCCGGCCAGTGTCAGGTTCGTCGGACACGGGTAGGCGCCAAGATCGATCCGCCGAGTGATCTGTAGTGTGGCGGTGTCGATCTCGATCACCTGTCTGGGGCCGATCAACGCTGCGTAGAGGTGAGCGCCGTCCGACGCCATTGCCAGACCATAGGCGTCGGACAGCCCGGTGATCGCGCTCATGAGTTCGCCGTTGGTGCCCACAACGACAATCCGGTCTCCGTTGGCAACGAAGACTTTCCCGTTGCCAACAGCGAGATCACCGGGCCTAGAGGACCAGTCCACCCCGAGATCCGTCATGGAATCGGCAGCTGAGGTAGCCGGAGCCAGGGCCGTGAGGAGTGCGGCCGCCATAGCGAAGATCGAAACGAGACTTACTGACTGGCGTACGAGCCGAGTGAGCAGCGATGCCGCGGGATGAGGGCGTGCCACAGGTAAGGGGCGCACATGGGTCTCCGCTCTTGGGGAGTGAGAAAGAAGCAAAGCGCCCTGATCAAGCCAGAGAAATGCCCCTGGGGTCAAGATCGACGTTTAGTGATGCCCCAGGCTTTCTAGAACATGAATTCGATTGACCGATGGCCTCCTTACCTGGATGAACAGCGCGAACACGAGACACAGTCGAGCTGCCGAAGAGCATCACCCTTCGTAATAAGCCCAGGCCGACAACGCGTGATCGACACCAAACCGTGACAGCACGACGTCGACCCGGAATTACTGAGTTTCGCAGGACAAACCCTTGGCCTCATGGCTACGGATAGTGTTCGGCGAATCTTGCCAAGGAGTTCCCTGGCCCAGCTCAGTCACGACGATGCCTTCGGCTTGGCGTTCGGCGCACAGCTCCAGTTCGTACTCGGCGGATCCTACGAGTACTGGTGAAGGATCCGTGCCACGATCTCGCGGATCCGGTCGCGAGCTTCGAGGGGATCGATCACGGTGAGGCCGTCTGCGAATTGCAGCAGCTGGTGCACATCATCGAGTCCTCGGCATGCCACCGTGATGTCGACCTCGTCTCCACCTTCAGAAGGCTGCACGGTCAGGCGGGAGCCGAGGATCCGCCTGGCGCGAGCGAACTGGCAGACGCGGCTGTATCGCGTCTGCGAGACCATGAGCCGCAGCGTGATCTACGAACAAACTCTGGGAGAACGACGGGCTCACCAGCGGAACCACCGACCATGGCGGAACCGGCAGGCTGGTGTTCTGCACGAAGAACAGGGCCGCGCTGAGCGCCGGCAACGTCCGGCGGGACTTACGGAAGATCCTCAAAGAAGCCGGGCTGGTCGACACGGAGTGGGCGCCCCGGGAGATGCGGCACAGCTTCGTCTCGCTGCTATCGGACTCCGGCGTGCCCATCGAGCACATCTCTCGCCTGGTCGGCCACGCCAACACCGTGGTCACCGAGACGGTCTACCGTCTCCAGGTCCGGCCCGTCATGCAGGAGGGCGCGACGGCGATGGACGGTCTCTTCGGAGGCGGGTGAGAGGCTATGAGCACTGCAGGGAAAGCCAGAAGACGATCACACCGGTCCGGCCGCCTCCGGTGCCGGAGTCGACCGCGTCCCGGTGGAATGAAAATTTCACCCGTCACGCCGGTATTACGGCTCCGCAGGACTAATCCCCGACCTGGTGGCACGCCTGGCTTACCTTCGCGAGAGCTGCCATGGAAACAAGTTAACGCCGGGCCGAATCAGTGGCTCCCAATCGTCTCTCTGGACGCCTGTAGGCCCCGACAATAATCTCCTGTGTGCTCCGCCGACATCATGAAGAGATGAGGTTGGAATTGGCACATTCCAAAGCACGTCGTGCGGCCAGCTCTGTCGCCATCGTCCTCGCAACGCTCGCGGCAATCCTGGTGCCCGTCACTCCCGCGCACGCCGCCTACGGCCCAGACCAGACCGTGTCCATCACGGTGACCTCGAACGCCGGCCCGTCGATCATGCTCGCCCAGCTGACCGGCACGCTGGCGTTCGACGACGGGAACACAAAGTTCAGGTACGCGCTCCGGCTGTGCTGGGGGAGCGGCTCCTACCCCATGCCGAACTTCTACGTCTCCGTCAACGGCAGCACCGTCCTCTATCCCACCCAGACGGGCACGGCAGCCGCTCCCCCCGGGTGCCAGTTGTCGCTATTCCTCTACGACGGTGAATACACCCACTCCACCACCCTGACGAACGTCACCTTGTACGTGACGGGCGGCTGGTTCTATCCCGGCAACACTTACAACAGCCGCACCAAATCCGTGACCTACGACAACCCCTACAACTGAGCCGTCGGAAAAGCCGCGAGCACACCGCCACCCGGCGTATGCAACTGGGACACAACCCCGTCCGCACAGAATGGCAGCCGAACGTTCGCTATCACGCTGGACCACTTCTGGAAAGGCACCGTGCGGCTTCGCTGAGGCAGCATCTGCAGACAGCTTGCCGACGCCGAAATACCGATAATCGTAGTCACTCGGACAGTCACGCACTCTCGCCGACGACCTTCGGTGAGAGTGCGTTTGAATTGGCGGAGCCCAGGAGATTCGAACTCCTGACATCCCGCTTGCGAACGGGAGCCGGTCGCGGCATAGAGGGCTCCTCGCCCTGCTCCATAGGTGGTCGCGGCTCGGCTGCGTGTGCCCGCACGAGGTGATGTTGCGCCCTCGCGAACCGCGCTTTCACCGAGAACACATAGGCCGAGTTCATCGATGAAGGACTGAACGCGACCCGCTTGACTCGAAAATGCACGGATTCTTGCCCGGACTTGTCCAGATACGGCAACCGAGCCAGAATCAGTTCAGCCTTCAACTACTTGGTTGGAGAGTCACCGCACGGATGAGGAGAGGCATGAAGCGCACCATCTCCATTCTCGTCGCCACCGGCGTCCTCGGTGCCACGCTCACCGGCATCAGTCCCGCGTCCGCAGCCACCTCCGCAATCGACTGCGCCACGGGCGGGTACACCCGGGTCCTGAATAGCTACGTCCCCACCAACGTCGAGAGGCCCGCGGTGGACGGTCACAGCTACAACATCGGCGGCCCGTCGGCGTACACGTACGAGGTCTGCCTCGACATCCCGGACACCTCGACATTCACGATCGAGGTACGGATCTGGTCCAACGGGTTACAGAGTGTGTTCGTGGACGACCGGCCCGGGGACAAGGTCTTCCGCTACTCGCTCGGCGCCAACAGCTTCTGGCAGGTCTACGGCACGTTGACCGGGCCCGGCAGCACCTACCTCTACTACACCTGGCACGAGAAGCAGATCCCGGCCTGACGTGGAACGAGCCGGCCGCCTCACTCAGCGAGGCGGCCGGCTCTACCGCTCTCAAGCGGCCCAGAAGCCTGCTTTATCCCGGGTTCAAATTCCACAGCTCCCGATCTCTCAAACGGCTCGGTGAGCAGCTGGATTCGTCGCCGTTGGTGTATTTCGCTGCTGCACGAGATCGCACAGGCCACTTCCTGATCACGAGAGGTGGCCTGTGACGTGGAGCCTAGGAGATTCGAACTCCTGACATCCTGCTTGCGAAGCAAACCCGGTGGGGGCGGGACCATGGGTGACACCCGCTTCCACCTGCGCATACGGTCCACGGTGGTCCACCGTCGTCCGGCCTTGTCCAGGGTCGTCGTCACCCAGTCGGTCACTCAGAGATGCTGACTTGAAAGAGCTCAGGCGCTGAACCCGTTGGCGTTTACCGTACGCTGTCGCCGGTCAGGTAAGCCGAGCGCCGGGCTCGGTGCACGGCCTGGAGTCCTGAGTCCGCGGGGGCCGACCTCCCGGCCATTGCCCGGCTGCCGAGCGAGTGCAGGGGCGCGAGGTGGCGCGGAGCGCCGCTTGACCATCGCCGTCATGCGTGGTGAGCCACATCCGGTAGTACGCCACCGAGGGCTCATCATGCGGGCTATTGGTGTTGTCTGGCGGGACACTAAGGTAACGCCATGATCGCCAAGCCACCCGGATGGCCGTTACTCACGGCATTCTCGCTCACGGCGCTCGTGTGTCTGTGGTGGGCCAGCGCGCCCTACCTGTACGTCGAGTTGCTCCTTTTCGCTTTCTTCGCGGGTGGCGTGCTCTTCCTAGTGTGGATCACACGGATCATCGTCGCGGCGATAACGGACTCCAACGCGGTGTCCGCGCACATACGACAATGGTTCGTGCCATGGATGATTCTTGGCGGCGTCGTCCTCTCAATCATCGTCGATGCACCGTTCTACGCACGATTTGCGTTGTCGCAGCCCGCCTTGACAGCCTTCGCCGAGACTGTCGCCAAGAGCGGGCAGGTATCGCACGAGTGCCGGTACGTTGGCCTCTATCGCGTCTGCTGGTCAGAGTCGACCCCTGGCGGCGGTGCTCGATTCTCGGTCGATGACTGGCTGATCCGCACCTCGGCAGGCTTCGTGTGGAGCCCCGCAGGCCAGATGCCTGGGGACGATGTGGAGAATCTCGACCCACTTGTCGGCCCCTGGTACAGGTGGTCAGGGTGGGATGAATGGTGAGCGGTATAGCGGTTTAGGGGTTGCCCTCCCTCCTCGGCGGGCAGCAGAAGGAACAGAGCACCGTTCGGCAAACCACTGGGCGACCGCGCGCACGACACCTGGTACGTGAGGCTGACAAGTCTCAGTACTCAAGGATGCCGTGGGCGGTCACGATGTGACTGGAAGCGTTCGGCCGGACCCCGGTGATGCGCTCGGCCAGCCGTCGCGCCGCGGCAAGCCCGCCCCCCGAGTTCCCATGGACCAGGCCGAGCTCGATCCGGTCGGCCAGGTAGTCCGTCTGGATGTTGTCCGTCTCATGGGGAATCAGCGGGTCGAAAGACAGGAGCTTGCGACCGTCCGCATAGTGGTCGAAGGACGCGACCCTGTTCACGTTGACAAAGACGCTTGCCGTGACCGTTCCTGCCGACAAGGGGCGCAGCACCTCGTCCAATGTGCCGGCGAAGCCGTTCCACTCGCCCAGAATGGTGCCGCCCTCGGCCGGATGGGCGCAGATGAGACCTTCCTCTATCTCGCCTTTCTCGTCATCACCGTCGAACACCTCAATACCGAGGCGAGCCAGCGCCTCATGCGGGGTGAGGCCGCGGACGTGCGTTGCGCAGAACGCATCGTCATCAAGCCAGCTGTAGACGCTCACGAGAATCCTGCTCTCTCCCGGTTAGATCAGAGAAATCCTGGCATGCGGGTCTGACGAAACCGTGATCGGCCTTCTCGGCCTCATGTGCCCGGCGTCGCGAACGTGGTTGACCTGGGGTACCTCGGACTGAGCAAGGTCACCCAGCGGCTTGCCTGACAGTGCTCTGTTCCTTGCCCTGATCACCGATGAGCTGCAGCGCCAGGATAAAAGGATCTATGCAGGTCGAATCAGAAACCTGCGGATCAAAAGATTGGCCTTGGACTGTTCCAGGTAGTTCAACGCAGGTCATGGGGTGTATGCGGTCCATTCTGAACGGCCCTGAACGCCCCTGTATTGCAACCCGAAGTGCAACCCTGGTACCTGGCGACCCCAAGCGGTGAGAACCATCCCCAGCGTTTGGGAACCTCGACTGTGTAGCCGTCCGGAGGCATGACCTTCTGGAGTTCGTCGGCAAGCTCTGAGCCTTGATCGCCGACCTCGCTCCAATAAGAGTGAAAATGCTTCTTGTCCATCGTAGTAATCTCGATTCTCCGCTCGGCGTCGATGAGCCTGGCGGTCGAGACATTGCCCGAACGGATCTGATGGAGCACGGTGGACATGTCTGTCTGCTGAGAATCGTCACGATTAAGCAAGAACAGGCCGCCGATGAGTACCAAGCCTGCAGTGACGGAGCACACGATGAACGTCCGGAACCGTGATGCTTTTTTCTGGTACCGGTGAGGGGCCTCGGGCTGCTTCTCGATCATGCCTACATCATGCCAGTCCACTCGTTGCGTTTGAAGGCCGTGGGTTCACTCCCGTAAATGGATGTGGCCGACGTACATGGCGGTCATGGGAGCAATCTCGATTTCAGTAGCACATCACCAGTTTGGAAGATTTCGGCACACGGCTCCCTGAAGTGCTGTGGTGCAGGTGAGAGGCGGCCTTCCCCTGTCCGTGAGTCCCCGTGATTCCCTCTTGTTCCCCGGCCTTACTGGCACGCGAGTGGCACGTCACCTACAACTCTTGATCGCTGCCTCAATACGTAGCCCAATTCCGACGGTCGCGAAGATGAGCGCTCCAAGGAGGGCGTTAGTAGTGAGCTCTTCTTCGAAGATGAAGCCGAGGATGGGAACTGCTGCGCTCAGGGCAAGAGCTGCGTTCCCCCACCCGTCCACTGCTTGGATACCGTCAATTGCCTTCCCCTGACGTGCGGCAGGACCTTCTTGTTCACTCATGCGCTGAGCATCCAATTGGTGTGTGAGGCCGGCAAAGGGATAGACCATGCGTACGCACGCCCCTTCTCGCCGGATCTTCCCGTCTGCCTCGTCCCACCCCGAAGGGGCCGCGAAGCGATTGGGCCGGCGGTCGCAGCGGCAGATGATATGTGATTGCCGGGGACGACTAGATATGAATAGCGGCGAGCTACGGAAACCAGATTATCTCATTAAAAAGAATGATATATGCCTTGATTCATACTGCGGTGGTATCCCCTGGGACTACTAGGATCTGGCCTGCATTAATCGCGTCTCGCAAATTTTTAGCGAGCGTGCTTTCGAGCACATTGACGTGTTCGGTGAGACTCAGGAGACCCTGAGCATCGTCAGTCTGGGCCAAGAGGTCTCGATACTTATCGTTGCTCTTCAACAGCTCATGAGCCCGAAGCGCCGCGTCAGCCTCCTGAACACGATTGGCATAATCTTCGAGTTCAACGACCTGCTTGGTGACTGACGTTATCGAGCGATCCAGGGCTTCCCGCTGCGGAGCGATGACTGCCATCAGTTCGGGCGTTACCACCTCGCTCATCGCCTCGTCCTGCTCCGCCCGCAATGCCACCTGTGTATGGAGAAGGCGGGCGATGTCCCAGAGTTTTTCTGGAAGAACGACATCGTTGGCTATGTCGTCAAGCAGCCCCAAGCGATTTACTCTAGATGCAGATACGCTCTCAATCGCTTTCCGCGCACGACGGATCAGACCTAAAGCATTGTCATCTAGATCCGCTGGAATTATGTAGCAGTCCCCATAGAGATGTTGCAGTCGCGCAGTGAGGCTAGGGCGTCCAATGTTGACAAAGAGGCCAGCGATGATAAAAGCCAGAACGGACACAAAGGCCACAGGCTGGGAATCGGACTGGATGGCTATACCAGCCAGAAATGCTCCGATCACTCCAGTAATGGATCCACTGATAGTGAAAAAGCGCCTTGTTCTCGAGGAAAGCTCGGAGGATCTGTGTAGGAGGACGGGCATACTGATGATCTTCTGCCGATCTAGTTCCGAAACGATCGGATCCACAATCGGCTCATCGATCCAGTCCTCCATCTATGGTTCACTCCTTGTCGGGAAGCAGACATGTCGAACCTGATCATAGGGTCAAATAGGCATAAAAGAGTGGCAGTTCACCCCCTGCCATCTCACATCACCTTCCACCACACAGTTACTCGCTCAGCTTGCTTACGTTCACCTGCAAAGTCCGCGTTCGGCGTGGTCATAAGGCGGCACTTCCGCTTTTTGAGGACTGTGGCGCGTGGGCGGCGCTGGCCCGGACCGGCCGGAGGGCCGCATGCCGGGCCAGCGACCGCCCGGCGCGCGGCGAGCCGCTGCAGGCGGGTCGCCTTGAACCAGTAAAGAAACTCTGAGCCACTAATGATCAGTAGTGTGGAGCCATGCCAGATGAGGAGACACCGTCGCCACAAGTCAAGCCTGTATCTGAGTGGCGAGACGTGTACGGCTTCCTCGATGAGCTTCGACGGCGACCAGGGATGTGGATTCGCAACGGCTCCCTCCGGGAGCTGGAAACGATGCTGGTCGGGTACAAGCTCGCGCTGGATGTTCATGGTGTCGAGGAGCGGTTCGACCTGTGGCCGAACGGCCCCTTCTCCGAATGGCTCGCTCGCTATGGCCGGTCGAGCGCATTGGGCTGGGCAGCCGATATCGAACGTCAGGTGGAACCGGGAACCACACCACTGGAGTCGTTCTTCGCCTTCCTGGACGAGTACCGGGCTGAGCAGCGCAAGGAGGACGGCTCCGAGGGGAGGTAGCGGGTCCGCCGAGAGATCTCCCTTGGTGTTGCGCTAGATCATGAGGGCGATGCCGTTGTCGGCGAGTTCTTCGGGGGTGAATACCGCGCTGGTGTCGTCGGCGAGTTCGGCGCTGTAGCCGATCTCGTAGCGGTTGGCGGGGGCCTTGACCTCGGTGACCTCGATCGGGTGGCCGTTCTGGTCGGCCATGGTGCGGCGGATGATGAGGATCGCTTCGGCGTAGTCCATGCCCAGGCGGGCGCGTTCGTCTTCGTAGGCGATGCGGGAGGTGGTCAGGGTCGTCCAGCGGACGGGGCCGTGTTCGCGGATGAGGGTCTGGCAGAAGAACGCGGGCCGCTTGCTGTACCGGTGGAAGCGCTTGGGGGCGTCCCAGTCGGGGAGCATGTCGGCGTTGGTGTAGGAGTTGATCTCCAGGCGGGCCGAGGCTCCCTGCGAGTGACTGTGATTGCCCCCGGTTGACCGTCCTCAATAACCCGACGATCACGCCTACACCTGTGGCGGCGTACCACGTAGCCCGTCCCCATTCCCCGTCCTCCTCGTAACGGTCGGGCTCCGATAAGATCATTCGGCTATGGTGCAGGGCTGATGCTTCTTACTCTGAGGGCATGCGGCGATGGCTGAAGATCACATTGACGGTCATGATCGTGATGGGTGTGGTGGCCTGCACGCCTCCCGTGAAGGGAGCGACCGGATTCAGCGTCGACACAGAAGGCCACCCCATCATCGTCTTGGCATGGTGCGATGGCGCAACGCCGGATGGAGTGATCATCTACCACGACGAACCGTACTCCAGCGCGCCAGCCGCCAGCACTACAGGCCGCCGTTCGGCCACTCCAAGCATTGAGCCATCTACTCGCATCGTCGATGACGCGAGGTTCATCGCATCGGATCTGGACGGACAGAGCGCGTCGGTTCGTCTCGACGCTCCGGCCGATGGCTGGAGGGCGGATCCAGGACCAGTCGTCTTGAAACCCGGGATCACCTACACCGCGTTCGGCTTCCAAGGGAGGGGAAACAGCCAGGTCAATACCGGCCATGTCAGCTTCCGGGCAGCCGACTTGGCAAAGCTCAAACCGGGCCAGGTTCTCGTTCAGCAAGGAGAGAGCGTCCCGTTGAAGACTCCAGATGTCAACGGAGTGGAC
This sequence comes from Streptosporangium sp. NPDC049644, assembly GCF_040675205.1. Classification (NCBI taxonomy): domain Bacteria; kingdom Bacillati; phylum Actinomycetota; class Actinomycetes; order Streptosporangiales; family Streptosporangiaceae; genus Streptosporangium; species Streptosporangium sp. NPDC049644. Next base: position 91,563 of record NZ_JBFAOJ010000015.1, read on the forward strand.
TCAGAGATCGTCTTTGCGGACAAGGTGATCTCCCGGGAGAGGTTCGATCGCGAGGGTCAGGATCCGACCTACTGCTGATCAGGAACCCATTGTCAACCCTGCCGGACCGTCAGCTTGGGAAGTCTCTATCGCGCCTGGCTCCTGAGCCGGGGAAACGTTGACCGGCGGAAGGACGGGTCGAGTGGCCGTGAGTCCCCCTGTTCCCCGGCCTTACTGGCACGCGAGTGGCACGATCTGAGAACTACGAACCTGGCCCTTACCTTTGATGATCATCCCGAAGTCGGAGTGCCCCGGTCGGAGGCGTGGTCTTCCGTTGGATGACGGTATTGCTCCAGCAGTGACTAATCTTACCGATCATGGCAGTCTTCGATCAGGATGCCCGATCCACTCATCTCCTGGACTACCGCCTGATGGCGGGCTCGCCGGTGACACTCTTCTGGTCTCAGGCGATTTTGGACGAGGCGATCGATTGGCTGACTGCTCATGGCTATCAGGTGGTCCGTCTGGATGCCTCGGGCTGGCTGGAGGAAGGTGACCTGCACCGGGACTTCGCCTCGGCGTTCAGTTTCCCGGCCTACTACGGGCGCAGCTTGATGGCGCTCGATGACTGCCTGAGTGATGTCGCGGTCTGTGACTACGGGGTTCGACCGGAGGCGACCGGCCTGGTTCTGGTACTGATCGGTTACGACAAGTTCGCAGCGTGCTTTCCCGAGGTCGCCGAGATGGTCCTGGATATCATCGCCTGTAGCTCGTGGACGGCGATGTTGATGGGGCACCGGATGTTCTGCCTGGTGCAGTCCGATGATCCTCGCATCATGTTCGGTCCTCTGGGCGGAGCCTATGCGAGGTGGAACGACAGGGAATGGCGTGAGGACAGACGGGGCTTGAGGAGGCCACCTGTCTTCGGTGCTTGAGCGAGTTGCCTGACACGATGGGTTGCGGCGGTATGGCGGGGACGCGGTGCGGCTACGGCCCGGGGCGCCGCCGTCCGGGACCGGTGCCCACGCCGCACACCCGGACGGCGGGCGGCAGATGGCCGGGTACGGCGACGCGGCGCGCCGCCGCTTGACTCTCACGACCTTCGGCACACCGGCAACACCCTCGCCACGAACGCCGGGGCGCCGATCCGGGAGCTGATGGAGCGCATGGGCCACTCCAGCACGCGAGTCGCGATGATCTATCAGCACTCCACCCACGAACGACGGCGGAAGGTGGCCCGCAAGCTCGACGACCTCGCCCGTGAGGCGCCCAAGAAGGGATCGGGCACGCAACGGGCACGGAAGAAGGCCCGATGAAGATCGAAGCCCAGGTTACGGCAGCATTCCTGACCCGGGCTTTTTCGTGTCCGAGAGGGAGTGGAGCCTAGGAGATTCGAACTCCTGACATCCTGCTTGCAAAGCAGGCGCTCTGCCAACTGAGCTAAGGCCCCGAGATTCAGGCCGCTGTCTGGGAGGCGGCCTGCTTCAGTCGTACACCGTAGCAACAGGACCGGCTCCTACGCCACTTGGACTGGGCGGGCGCGGCATGCGCGCCGGGTGAGAAAGCCGGAGGTCGCGAACGGTCTCAGAGCACGAGGCCGGACCCCATTGAGCGGATCGAGCGGTTTCGCATGGGCTCGAGCCGAGCGAGCGAGCCTGGATCGTGGGAGTGGGTTGGCGCGGCGAGTACGCCACGGAGGCGGGCCGCACTCGCCGCGCCGGTTCAGCGAGCGGTACGCGTGAGTTCCGTCTGGCCGGTCAGCGCGATGCCGAGCCGTTCGGGGCAGGCGCATTGGAGGAAGTGCTTGGCGCCGGCCTTGGTCTCCTGGGTGGTGAGAGGTCGCGATCCAGCGGCCGAGGACGGTGTCGTGGTCGATGTACCAGCCGGGGAACGCCTGCCGCAGTGCGGTGAGCGGGTTCTGTTGCGGGGGGTTCATCGCGGGGGCTCCTGTCTGGAGGACGCGGGCGGGCCGGGTGGGCGGCCCGCCCGCGTCACGCACCGCGTTTCACCCTCACGCGGTACGACTTGGGCGGCGCGGCGGCCCTGGACCGGGGAAGGGATGGGGTCGCCGTGCCCGCTCAGAAGTGGCCGATGCCGGCCGAGCCGGAGGTGAGGGCCCAGCGGTGGAGCATGGTCGTTTCGGCTTCACGCATCTGGGCCTTGAGACCCTCGATGGTCCGGTCGCACAGGAGCAGCGGTTCGGGGGTGGGCCAGGTGGCGATGGCGTGGAAGAGGCGACTGCCGGTGCCGTACAGGACGGCCCAGCCGGGCCGGGTGATCTCCAGCATCGCGGCCTCGGCTCGGGCCTCGTGGTCCCAGGTGTACTCCGGGACCGGAGCGGCGGCGTCCTGGCCGTCGCGGTGACGGCCTTGGGCGCGGGCCAGACAGCGGCGGATCATGCGATCACCTGCCCGGCCTGCTCCCGCTCCGGCGTCTCCCGATCTCGTATCTCCTGCTTCTGCTCCCGCGTCTCCTGTTCGCGTGCCGCCTGTTCCTCCGCCTCGCGGGCGAAGGTCTCCTGCCGGTCGGTCTCGGCCCGCAACGCCTCCAGGCTGTCGCCGTCGACGGTCCGCTCGGCCCCGGCATGAGTGGCCACCGGGGAGAAGGGCTTCTCCCGGCTGGCCCACAGCCGTCCGGCGTCACTGAGGATCAGCCGCCAGCCGGGAATCGTCGTCTTGGGGCTGGTGGGCTCTGGGTGGGTGGAACTACCATCTCTCACTGATTGGACCTCGATCCGATCAAGGGCCCGTCCGGTCGTTTCCAGCGGTGGACGGGCCTGCTTCATGAAGCGGGGAAGGATCTGGAGGGGTTCGCCGTACCGGCCGGGTGGCCGGTACGAAGACGGGATGACCGCCGAGCGGTTCAGTGCGCAGGTGGTTCTTCGCCTCGGGCGGGACGCGAGGCGACGCCGGTAGCCCAGCCGGGGCGGCCTGATGAGAGCAGACCCCGACGGAGGCGCCGGACGCGGACGGCAAGGTATCGGTCGAGGCGGTGCCGGTAAGGGAGGCTCGACGGGCGGGCTCTGCTCGGGACGACGCTGCGCGGGCACCGACGAAATCCTCTTGGCCGGGGCCGAATCGACACGCTGCTGAGCGGATACCGGTGCAACCACCTCGACGGGGACCTCCTGGGTGGAGATCGGCGGGATCGTCTTGGCCGGGGTCGTGGGAGCAGGTGGGTCGAAGCAGCGCGGAGAACAATCTCCGGTACGACGGGCCCGTAGACGGATGTCCAGCAGGTCACCGGAGGGCTGGGTGTACTCGTGGTCGGCGGGCCGGTCGGGACAGCCGTGCGCGTAAGGGGCGTGCCCGCAGACGGCACAGCCCATCGGCATCGGTGGCACATCGGCGAAACAGCCGCAGCCACCGACCGGCCGTTGGTCGAGGACCGGAACACTAAGGTTGGGCATCAGGTCAGGGCTCTCTTCCTGATCAAGGGCCTGTCCGGTGTTCAGCACCTGGCGAATCCGTGGTGTTTGAAGGGCACCGTATCCCTGGTGTACTACCCCCGTCTACCCTCTGGGGTAGCTATCAGGTGTCGAGGGTGGCCGCATAGGGTCATCACATGATCGACAGAGAGGGACCGATCCCGCCTTATCGGCAGATCGCCGAGATTTTGCGCCAGCGCATCGCCTCGGGAAAGATCCCGCCTGGCCGCCGGATCCCCAGCCTCGTCGAGTTGGAAGCAGAGTTCCAGGTCGCACGCGACACCTTGCGCAAGGCGGTTCAGGTCCTCAAAGACGAGGGACTCGTAGAGACGGTGCGGGGCATGGGCGTATACGTAAAGTCCTCATCCGCCCCTGAGTAACCGCAGTACTGCTGACGATCAAAGGTGGGCGTTACCCAGAAGGTTCCTGTCGCTGCAGGTTGGACAGGGGCACAGGGAACATCGAGCTTTTTACCCGGGGTGGCATCCGGTTCGTAGAGATCCGCTAAGGCTGCTCTGTGGCCCGTCAGTGGGCCGCGGTGGCCAAGGGAGGTTCGGCGGTGGTGGTGCCGAGGAGGAGGTCGGGGAGTTCGGCGAGGGAGTCGAGGATGTGGGTGGCTCCCCCGTTGAGGAGGCGTTCCCTGCTGTGGACGCCGGTCAGGACGCCGGCGACCACCGCCGCGCCGGCACGGCGGCCGCAGAGCATTTCGCTCTCGGAGTCCCCGACGACGGCGACCTGGCGTACGTCCTCGATACCGAGGCGCATCACCGCGGCCAGCACCAGGTCGGGCATCGGACGGCCACGGCCGGTGTCCTCGGGGCACAGGGCCAGATCGATCCTGTCGGACCAGCTCAGGGCGGCCAGCACGCGGCCGAGCGTGACGCGGCTGAAGCCGGTGGTGAGACAGATCTTGACGCCGGCACCGCGGAGCTTGTCGAGTGCCTCGACGATTCCGGGCAGCGGAGCCAGGCCCGCGCGTCCGATGGCGCCCTCGTAGGAGCGCTCGAAGGTCAGGTTGGCCGCCTGGGCCTGGGCCTCGTTGTCCGGGAAGATCCCCCGGAAGACATCGATCTTGGAGCATCCCCGGGACCGGTGCACGTGCACCATGGCACGAGCGTACGCACCGGTCCCGGGCACGATGCCCTGCGTGGCGATCGCCTCGGCGAACGCCCGCTCGACCATGGCGACGTCACCGATCGTGGTGCCTGCCAGATCCAGGCAGACAAGCCTGATGGGCTTTACTCCATCTTGGGCAAGGACCATGAAAGCACCCGAATCGGTAGCCGCGTCTGTCAGTTCTCGCTGCCGGTGGCTTCGGTCCACAGGTCGAGCTCGGCGCGGTCGGCCTGCACCTTGCGCCAGACCAGCAGCCCCCCGAGGGCGACGAGCGCCAGAACGAGCAACTTCTTCACGGTGTGACCCCACTTCTTGAGAAGTCTCACCTGCCGGGGTGAGACAACGCCCGGTTCGAACGGTTCCCTGCAGCCTAGCAAGGGATCGGGCCATGACCCGGCCCGCATGACAAGCGTCACAGCCGATCTACGCTAACCGGGTAATTGCCACTATCATCCCGCACGACTCGCGACCTGATGATCACAATCTGCCATGAATCCTGTTGCAAAACCGCCCGCGTTCTTACGATAACCCCCGGAGTGGGCCGCTCCATCCGCCCGAAAGTTCCGGTCACCGGCCGCCAAGAAGCTTTCTGCCCGGACATCGCGGTGACCAGCACGTCCGCCTGCTCCGGCGTGACTATCGGGGGCGCGAACGTCCCAAACCCGCTCGCTATGGATCGGTCAGCCGCCCTGAACAAGATCGGCGTAGTCGGGGTGGCGGTCTATCCACTCCTTGACGAACCAGCAGAGAGGCACGACCTTGGCCTCTTCGGCGCGGGCCGCGTCCAGCGCGGTGCGGACGAGTGCGGCCCCCACCCCGTTGCCCTCGTACGCCGGCTCGACCTTGGTGTGGGGATAGACGATGACCCCGTCACGCCGGACGAGCTCCAGCCGCCCCGCGCGCCTGCCGTCCACCGTCGCCACGAAGGAATCGCCGCCGGGGGAGAGCTTGACGTCCACCTGCATGGGGGTTCTCCTTTGCCGGACCGCCGTACGGCGGTCTCCCGGTCAGCCGATTCCGCGAGACGTTCATTCCCGTGCGTGCGGGTCCCCGGCGGACGCGATGGCCGATCGGTTTCTGTGCATTGAAACACGAAACCGGCAAACCATACCAAAATGCGCCCAGCTGAAGGATGATGAGAGCAGGCACCGGCACCGCCGGTTCCTCATGACGATCAGTCGACGTGCCTGCCGTCGCGGCAGATGCCGACCGACCCTCATGTCCCGTCCAGAAGGTGATCACAATGGTAGGTGAGGTCAGCCACGGCTCACTGCGCGTTCTCTTCACCGATCTGCCGGTCGGCCTGCGCTGCGAGGGAGACATCGACCTCTGTACGCGGCACATCCTGGTCCGGGCCCTCGCCGTGGCGGCGGAGCGCACCTGCGGCGATCTGCATGCCGATCTCCAGGGCGTCGACTTCGTCGACGTGGGCGGCCTGCGGGTGCTGGCAGAGGTCGCGTCCGGAATGGCGGGCGACCGCAGACTGGTCGTCAGGGGTCTCCGGCCGCACGCGTGGCGGATCGCCGAGATCTGCGGCTGGTCGGAGGTGCTCGACGACAGGTCCAGAGAAGGTATCCGCCAGTGGGATAACAACTGATCACCCCTCGGCTGTAGCGTAAAAGTGCTCTAGAGAAATTCGGAGGATCTCAAGCCGAGCTCCTTCGGATCGGCCCGGTCGGCTCCAGGCTTGAGGCACCGGCCGCCTTCCCTCCTCCCGACCGTCCACAGAGGTGTAACCCGTGAGCGCTGCCGTCCGCGTGACCGATGTGTCCGACCCCTCGGTAAAGGAGATGGTCCTGCTGAGCCTGGCCGGCGAGCTCGACTACACCAATGCCGAGCGGTTCCGTCACGACCTTCGCCAGGCCATCGGCCAGGACCGGGGTGACCTCGTCATGGACCTGGCCGATCTGACCTTCTGCGACTCCACAGGAATCCAGGAATTCCTGAACGCCCGCAAGCTCGTCCAGGATCGCGGAGGCAGCATCGTCCTGGCCGGCCCGCACCCCCGCCTGAAACGAATCCTCCACCTGACCGGACTCGCCCAGGCCTTCGGCATCCAGCCCACCGTCGCCGACGCCGTCAAGGCACTGCGAGCCCCGGATATTCACGGCGGATGACCGTCGTAAGTTGGCAACGATCGGGCAGGTGTCTAGCATCGTGTAACTCATCCGCAACGCCCTGATTCTGGAGCAAGTCGGCTCGTCCCCCGGTGACTGCCAGACAAGGCGACGTCAAGGGGGTGTCGTGATCGGCGACCACGGCCAGCACTGGCCGATCGACGAGGATCTCAGCGCGTTGCGGGAACGTCTCCACCACTACGCCACCCAGGCCGGCATGCGGGGCGAACGTCTGAACGACCTCCTCCTCGCCACCAACGAGGCGGTCATCAACGTTCTGGAGCACGGCGGCGGCAAGGGCACGGTGGACGTCTGGCGAGACGAGACCCACCTGACCATCGACGTCACCGACACCGTGGGGGTTCTGGCCACCGAGCACATCCCGGCGAGACGCCCCACGGGCACCGTTCGAGGTTTCGGCCTGTGGCTGATGACCCAGCTGTGCGACGAGTTCACCATCGAGCGGATCGCCGTAGGCTCCCGGGTCCGCCTGCGGATGAACCTGCGCTCACCGGCGGCACGGAGCAGGGCGCTCAACTAGGGGGATCCCGGCCAGGAAGAGGTCCGGGCCGCGTTCTGAGCCTCGATCGTCAACCGGCCGATCGGGCATCACCGCTCGCGAAGGGGGCGCACCGGAACCGCCCTCACGACCGTCAGCCGACCGGAACGCGCCATGGCCGAGCCGGGGGATCGCTCGTACGCAATCCTTGACCACCCGCTGACAGAAGGGCGATGCTCCGCCGCAATGTCCGCGATACGCTCGTTTAGCCAGGTCAGCGCATTACCTCGCGGTTTTCCCTGACCGTTCTCCCCGAAACCGTGGTGGCCGTCGGCGGCACGTGAGGACGTGCCACGGCATCGCTCCAAGGCCGGGTTCACGGTAGACCCGGCCTGCGGACTCCCCTCGTGCCTCGTTCGACCGTGTTCGGGCTCGGAAGGGATGGTCCTGATGAGGGTTGTCGTCGACCTGGCGCGCTGCCAGGGGTATGCGCAGTGCGCCTTCCTGGCCCCGGACACGTTCCGGATGCAGGGCGAGGAGGCCCTCGCGTTCCACTCCAGCCCCGACGACGCGCAGCGGGACCAGGTACTGCGTGCGGCCGCGGCCTGTCCGGTCCAGGCGATCCTGGTCGAGACATCTGAGCCGTCATGAGCAGCGAGAGAAGCCTGAAGGCGTTCAGGCGTGACGGCCGCATCGTGATCGTCGGCGCCTCCCTCGCGGGGCTGAGAGCCGCGGAGGCGCTGCGCGACGAGGGCTTCACCGGATCGCTGACCCTCATCGGGGACGAGGCGTGCGAGCCCTACGACCGGCCTCCGCTCTCCAAGCAGGTCCTGACCGGCTGGGTACCCGCGGACGGCACCGCACTACCCCGGCGCCGCGAGGTCGGCGCGGAGTGGCTGCTCGGTGTGGCCGCCTCGGGACTGGATCTCGCCGGCAAGCGGGTGCGGCTCGCGGACGGGCGGGAGATCCCCTACGACAGGTTGCTGATCACCACCGGTGTACGTGCCAGGTCCTGGCCCGACGAGGCCGAGGCCGCACTGGACGGCGTGTTCGTGGTCCGCACCCGCGACGACTCCGGCCGCCTGCGGGAGCGGCTGGACGCCGGGCCCGGCCGGGTACTCGTCATCGGGGCCGGATTCGCCGGCTCCGAGATCGCCTCCGTCTGCCGCGAGCGCGGCATACCGGTGACCGTCGCCGAGGTCGCCGAGGCCCCGCTGGTGGGGGCACTCGGCAGCATGATCGGCTCGATCGCCGCGGGCCTCCAGCGTGCTCACGGCGTCGACCTGCGCTGCGGTGTCAGGGTCACCCGGCTGGAGGGCGACGGGCGGGTGCGCCGCGCTCACTTCTCCGATGGAGAGACGATCGACGCCGACGTGGTGGTGGTCGCGCTCGGCGGTGTGCGCAACACCGAGTGGCTGCGGGACTCGGGGCTGGCCGCCGGTCGCTGGGGGGTGGCCTGCGACTCGGGGTGCCGGGCGTTCGACATCAACGGCCTGGTCACCGATGACGTCTTCGTCGCCGGGGACGTGGCACGCTGCCCGCACCCGGTCTACGAGTACCGGTTCCTGTCGCTGGAGCACTGGGCCAACGCGGTGGAGCAGGCCCAGGTCGCGGCGCACAACATGGTCAGCCCTCCGACCGACCGCTGGCCGCACCTGTCCATGCCGACGTTCTGGTCCATGCAGTTCGGCGTCAACATCAAGTCCGTCGGCGTTCCGGTCATGGCGGACGAGGTCGTCGTCACCCAGGGGTCGGTGGAGGAGCACCGGTTCGTCGCGGCCTACGGGTACCGCGGCAGAGTCACCGCGGCCGTCAGCTTCGACAACGCCAAATGGCTCGACCACTACCAGCAGCTGATCGAGGCGGCGGCCCCCTTCCCACCCTCCTGCCCCACCCCCGACCGGCCCGCGGACATGAAGCCGGTCCCCGCCCGCTTCCCGGATCCCGTCGTCATCACCCACGGAGCCACCGTCATGGTCACCGGCCACGAGCCGAGCGAGCGGCGCGTGGCGTTCGTAAGACCGGGCCGTTGAAACCCTAGGAGAAGCGGTCATGAAAGTCGCTCAGGCGCCCAGCACTCTCCAGCGGATCCTCGACTACTCCAGCCGGGCCGACCCGTACCCGCTCTACGCGGAGCTGCGCAGGAGGCCGGTGGCCCGGCAGGAGGACGGCGACTACGTCGTCAGCACCTACCGGGAGATCAGCGCGTTGCTGCACGACCCGCACCTCAGCTCCGACGCGCACAGCCTCGAAAACCCGGGGCCGGCCCTCGCCGAGCGCGGAGACCCACCGGCGTTCATCGGCCTCGACCCGCCGCGGCACGACCGGCTGCGCCGCATGGCGATGCGGCACTTCGGCCCCCCGCACTCGCCCACGCTGGTGGACGACATGCGGCCCGACCTGACCGCCGTCGTCACCGACCTGATCGAGAACCTGGTGGGCAGGGACCAGATCGACATCGTGGACGACTTCGCCTACCCCTTCCCGGTCACCGTGATCTGCCACCTGCTCGGCGTGCCGCGCGAGGACGAGCCGCGATTCCACCGATGGGTCGAGGCGATCGTCGCGCTGCTCGACTTCGACCCCGCGACGGACCCTCAGGAACGCCTGCGGGAGGGCACGCAGGCCCGCAAGGACCTCAGGCACTATCTCGCCGAACTCCTGCGGAGCCGCCGCGGCCGGCCGCCGGGCGACGACCTGCTGTCCCGGCTGGCGAGCGACGAAGGCCCCGACGGGCGCATGACGGACGAGGAGATCGTCAGCACCGCCAACCTGCTGCTCATCGCGGGTCACGAGACGACGGTCAACCTGATCACCAACGGCGTGCTGACCCTGCTGCGCCACCCAGAAGTGCTGGAGCGCCTGCGTCGCGAGCCCGAGATGATCATCCGGACGGTCGAGGAACTGCTGCGCTACGAACCTCCGGTGCACATCATCCCCTGGCGGGCCGCCTACAGCGACCTCACCATCGCGGGCGTCACCATCCCGAAGGGCTCGCGGATCACGCTCATGCTCGCCTCCGGCAACCGAGACCCCGCGTACTTCCGCGACCCCGACCGGTTCGATCCCGACCGGCGGGACAACCGGCATCTCGGTTTCGGCAGTGGCATCCATCTGTGCTTCGGCGCCCCCCTGGCCCGGCTGGAGACGCAGATCGCGCTGAACGGGCTGGTACGCCACCTGGAGAATCCCCGGCTCGTCGCCGACCCGCCCCCGTACCGGCAGAGCGCGGTCCTGCGCGGCCCGCGCCACCTGCTGGTCAGGCAGGGATGACAGGTGGTCACCGGCTCCACATCCCGATCCTCACCGGCACCCCGGATGAGGCGTGCAGTACGGGGGCGCCATCCGGGGCGGCGAGCCCGCCCGCCCGGAGGAGGTCCTCCTCCAGGCGGATCAGCCGGGCGTGGCGCAGCGGCCAGTCGGGGTGCTCGATCTCGGCGTGGGCCGTCCGGCCCGCGACCGTGGTGAACAGCCGGTAGCGGGCGGTCAGGAAGTGCGCCAGCTCGTCGCGCTCCGGCTCCGCGAGCGGCGGGCCGACCTCCACGTCCGCGTCGCATCGCGCGCCCACCGGCCCGGGGCACCGGCGGCGGCAGCGGTAGCCGCGACGCTCACCGTCCGCGCGGACGGACATGCCGGACCAGAAGTAGGGCAGCCGATAGGCGACCCGCGCGCCGAGAACGGCGAGCAGGCGCCCGGCGTCCAGCGACAGGAACCAGACGCCGTCGCGCCCCCGGTCATCTCGCACGTACGTGCGCACGTTGGTCTCGGGGAATCGCGACAGCCACGGCAGGGCCGGCGAGTGCGGTGCCCGTACGTCCTCCATCAGGAAGGTGGTGAGGCCGACCCAGGCGGCGCCGTCGAAGGTGTCCACCGCGAGCCCGGCCGGCAGCAGCAGCTGGATCTCGGCCGGCGGGTACCGCCAGTGCATGAAGGTCATCTCGGACCAGCGGTGGTACATGACCGGCCGGGCCACGCGTAGGGACGGTGGAGCCTGCATGGTCTGCTCCCTGTCGGGTGAGGACGTCACTCCCGGGACGGTGAGGTTCCTGAGCCAGGTCTCGTCGCCCGTCATGTGCCGACCTTCCCGGTCGGGACCCGCCCATGCGCCGCCGACCGAGGCCGACTCACGGCGGGTGGGTTCCCGCTCCCCGGCATCCGCTCGCCTATCTTGGCCATGGCGCCGCACACCTGCCCCACGCCATACCCGCAGGCGGGGAACACTCGTCTCGACTCTCGACAGGGAACAGCTCATGATCTTCATCGCCGTCAAGTTCACGATCCGTCCCGAGCGGGCCGAGGAGTGGCTCTCGCTCGTCGACGACTTCACCCAGGCCACCCGCAGCGAGCCGGGGAACGTCTTCTTCGAATGGTCCAGGAGCGTCGAGGTGCCCGGCCAGTTCGTCCTGCTGGAGGCGTTCGCCTCGCCCGCGGCGGGCGAGGCGCATGTGAACTCGGAGCACTTCAGGACCGCCATGGCCTGGATGCCCGAGCTGATCACGGAGACGCCGGAGATCATCAACGTCGAGGTACCCGGCGAGGGCTGGTCGCGGATGGCGGAACTGTCACCGGCCCGGAGCTGACCTGAGATGGTCACCGATCGTCGACGGCCGCCAGTCGCCGAGACAGGCGCGGACGGTCCGCCCGGCCGCCTGTTCGGGGGTCAGTTGGGGCCTGTTCTCGGGAACGGGCCTCGCGGCCCCCGGGCCGACATTGCGGTACTCGCCGAATCTGGCGTCCTGCCAGGGATAACCGGCGCTCATGTTCACGTACGGAGCGGCGACGTCGATCCCGGGGCCGATCCAGGTCTCGCGCACGGTCAGCATCGGGACGGCGGTCGGGTCGCTGCTCGGGCGCCAGGGACGTGCGAGGCCGTAGGCGCCGTCGGGGGACTCGCCGGTGATGCGGCAACCGGTCGCCAGGTAACCGTGCGGGTTCGCGGCGGCGGTGCTCGGGGCGAACACGAAACCGTAGGGCCGAAACGGCACGTCGCGGACCAGGGTCCGTAGTTCACACCGGTCGAAGACCGCGGTGGCCCGGCCGAAGACGAAGTCGACGTCACCTTCGACATGGCAGCGCCGGTAGTACTGCCTGGCGAAGGCGGCCAGGCTGAGGGTGTCGGCGTACAGCGTGTCCTGATGACCGAGGAAACGGCACGCCTCAAAGAAGGAACGATCGCCCATCACCTTCACCGCGACGGCCTGCGTCGCGGTGATCTCCGGGTGGTCGGCGCGCAGCCAGTCATTGGCGAAGGTCAGGTGGGCCGCGGTGAAGCCGTCGGCCTGGATCGTGGTGGTGGCGCTGCCGCTCGTGCCGTACGTGCCGCCGGAGGGCCTGGCCGTTCCCGCGGCATTGTCGAAGACGATGACGACGTCGCGGGCCCGGCGGGTGGCGCCGACGAAGGTCAGGCCGGTCTTGGCCTGGGCCACCAGGACCGTCTCGCGGTAGGTGCCGGCCGCGATCACCAGGGTCCAGCCCTGCCCGGGAGCGTCCGGCGTCGCGTCGACCGCCGCCTGGACCGTGGTGTGGTCACCCCGACCCTGGGAGTCGACGTACAGTGTGCGCTCGTTCAGCCTGCGGAGCGGTGAGCCGTACGGCCCGAACGGGCGCGCGGGGATGCTCCCGGCCGCGGCCCGGGTGGCCGGGACGAGCGCGAGGCCGAGGGCCGCGGCCCCGGCCAGCATCTGACGTCGGCCGAACGACGGACTCTGGGGCGACATGGTCACACTCCCGTGGTCACACACATGGACAGCTTCCGCATACAAGACCATCTGCAAGTTAGAGAGACTTGACAAATGTGTCAATGATGGGAGTTCGGAGCCGTCCGCACTCTGCGCTCCGCCCTATCTCCACCGGATAGGGATCTATTTCCCGTAAGATCCCGCTTTCGTGACGACCTCAAAGATCGGGGGATCTGGGATGTTGACCCGCAGGGACACGTTCAGGCTGCTCGCGGGCGCCGCGGCGGCCGGGGCCGCCACCGCACAGGCTCGTCCGGGATTCGCCGCCGCCACGTCAGGCCGGGTGACCGCCCCCGTCTGGACGGTCACCGGGAAGAGCGCCTCGGGGCTGGCATCCTTCGACAGCACCCTGAAAAGTTTCATGCAGGCACGTGCCATCCCGCACGCGTCCCTGGCCGTGGTGCGCAAGGGCAGGCTGATGCTGGCCCGTGGCTACAACTGGACCGCAGACACCACGTTCCAGGCGGGCCCCACCTCCCTGTTCCGCGTCGCCAGCCTCAGCAAGCCGGTCACCGCGACCGCGGTGACGAAGCTCGTCCAGGACGGAAAGCTGAGCCTGTCCGCCCGGGTGGCGCCGCTGCTCGGCCTGAGCACCGCCGCCGACGCCCGGCTCGGCGACGTCACCGTGCTCCACCTGCTGCAGCACCTGGGCGGCTGGAACAGCGCGGTCTCCTCGGACCCGATGTTCCAGGACCGCGCCGTCGCGAAGCTGCTCGGGGTGTCCCTGCCCGTGAGCCAGGCCAACGTCATCGAGTGGACCGGCAGGCGTCCGCTCGACCACGCCCCTGGAACGAAGTACGCCTACTCGAACTACGGCTACCTGCTGCTCGAGAAGGTCATCGAGAAGATCAGCGGCCTGTCGTACGCCGACTACGTACAGCAGAAGGTCCTCGGCGCCGTCAAGATCAAGCGGATGGTGCTCGGCAGATCCGCGAAGAACCAGCGGCGGTCGACGGAGGCTCCGTACTTCTCCGGGAAGACCGGAACGACGGTGCTCGACACCTCCGGCACCGTGGTGCCCGCTCCTTACGGGAGCTTCAACATCGAGAACATGGCCGCGCACGGCGGCTGGCTCTCCTCCGCCGTCGACCTGGCGAAGTTCAGCACGATCTTCGACGGGGCGGGGCCGCTCACCGCGGCGTCCATCACCAGGACGTTCGCCAAGCCGTCCATCGGCATCAACGCGGACGGCTGGTACTACGGTCTGGGCTGGAATGTGCGCCCGGTCACCGGTGGCATGAACACCTGGCACACCGGGTCGCTGCCCGGCACCTCGACCCTGATGGTCCGCAGGTACGACGGGCTGAGCTGGGTGGTGCTGTTCGACCAGCGTGACGACCCCTCGGGCCTCGGCTACGGCGACATCGACTCCCTGATGCACAAGGCAGCGAACGCGGTCACCACCTGGCCGACCACCAACCTGTTCTCCACCTACGGCCTCTGAGCCCGGTGCCGCCTCCCTGGACGAGCCCGTATCCCAGGGAGGCGACCCGAACCGGCTCCACGGCAACCGCGTGCCGTTCTGCGGATCTTTCCGTCTGTCGCGGTCGCCGGCCCGTCCGGTCGATACGCCTAGTCCGGCAGGCGCCTGCTCCGTCCGCGCCGCCGGGAGAATCGCCACCCGGTGAAGGTGAGGCCGGCGCCCGTCACGGCCACCCCCGCGTAGATCCAGATCGGGATCGGCCCGCCGCCGGAGGCGTCCGGTGCGGGAGTGGCGACGGCCGTCGGGGACGGGAGCGCCGGGGGCGGGGTCGCGGTACCCAGGGCGGTGACGAGTTCCGCGGCGAGCGACTCCCCGCTCGGCAGGCCGTCCCCGGCACGCAACGCGGCATCACCCGGGCTGACCAGCAGGTTACCGGCGCAGAGCGAGGTGTTCAGGGCCACCCCCGGATCGGCCGTGAGCAGACCTGACCGGCCGGTGGCGGCGAACACCAGGTACCGCGACCCGGTGACGAAGTTGTATCCGCACGCGGCGCTGTCTGCGTTGGTGGCCACCTCGAACTCGGCGCTCGCCTTCCCCTTGTAGATCTGGTCGGCCCGGAAGGTGTAGACGACCGGCGGTGGAGTACCGAGCGGGTCTCCGCCGACCCGGCGGGCGGCCACCACCGTCCCGGTGAAGACGGCCGCCGCCCCCTTCACCTGCTCGGCCGGTTCGAGGGGAGCGCAGGAGCAGGCACATGCCGTACCGGGAGCGATCACGAGGGCCCCGGCCAGAAGGAGCAGAACGACTAACAGCCGATGTCTCATGCCCTCATGACGTACCCTCCCACCCGATGGTTCGACACCGGCGCCATCGGCCCTCCGCCTCGGCCGGGTTCCGGCCCGCCACAGGATGGTCCCGAAGGTCGAAGCTCGGAAGCCGGGGATGACGGTCGTTCGCTTCCGGAGCCTGGACGATCTCCAGGGGCCCCTGCCGCACTGCTGTCACCCACGGCTCCTGGTACCGGCTATGGCTGTGTCAGCGCCTCGGCGGGCGACAGGCGGGAGGCGCGGATCGCCGGGTACAGGCCGGCCAGCACGCCGATGACCAGCGTGGCGCCCACCCCGCCGAGCACCGCCCACACCGGTATCACCACGGACCACGACACCGAGGTGACATACCCCGCCGTGACCGCCACGCCCAGCAGCGCGCCAGCGATCCCGCCCAGCGCCGACAGCAGCAGCGACTCGGCGAGGAACTGGGTGCGGATCTGCCCCTTGGTCGCCCCCAGGGAGCGGCGCAGGCCGATCTCGCCGCGCCGTTCCAGCACCGAGATGACCATGGTGTTGGCCACCCCGACCCCGCCGACCAGCAGTGCCACCCCGCCCACGCCGAGCAGCAGCCCGGTGAAGGCCGCGTCGGCGGCCTGCTTGGCGGCCAGCGCGTCGGAGGGACGCGACACGTCGACCTCGTTGGGGGCCTCCGGGTTGGCGGTGGCGCCGAGCACCTGAGCCACCGCCTCCACCTGCGCGTCCCGCGAGCGGGTGTAGACGACGGTCGGGCGACCGTCGAAGCCCAGCCTGGACTCGGCCACCGGCCAGCCGACCAGCGCCGCGGTGTCCAGTTCGGGCGCCAGCGGCGTCGGGGCCAGGATGCCGACCACGGTGAACCACACCCCGCCGACCATTACCTGGGTGTCTGGCCCCGCGTGGCCGATCCCGAGGCGTTGCGCGGTGATCGCGCCCAGCACCGTCGCCGGATAGGAGGCGGTGGCGGCGTTGAGCCAGGTACCGCTACGGACCTCGACCCCGACGGTGGCGGGCAGCCCGGTCCGCACGGCGTAGGTCGCGATCCCGTTCGTCTCCGCCTTGGGGATCTTTCCGGTGCGGTAGACGTCGGCGTCGGCCACCCGCCCGATGGCCGAGACCGACTCCACCGGAGCGATCCTGCCCACCATCGCCTCGGCTTCGACCGGCAGCCTGGCCTGCTCACCGGTCATCGTTATGCCGGGCGAGACGGTCAGCAGGTTGGTGCCCAGCTCGGACAGGGTGCGGTCCAGATCGGCACGCGAGGAGGAGGAGATGCCGACCACGGCGACCATCGCGGAGATGCCGATGGCGATCCCCAGCGCGGACAGGAACGCCCGCATCGGCCGGGTGCGCAGGCCCACCACGCCCACCCTGAGCACATCGCGCGGCCACATCCTGGCCGGTCGTAGCGCCGGTCGCAGCGCCGGTCGCGGCATCTCTGTAGTCATCGCCCCACCTCCGGGACCGTGGCCTCGGGCCGCGCGTTGTCGAAGGTCACGCGACCGTCGCGCATCCGCACCCGGCGGGGCAGTGACTCGGCGATCTCCCGGTCGTGCGTGATGATCACTACGGTGGTGCCTCCCGCGTGCAGGTCACGCATCAGCTCCATCACCCCGGCCCCCGAGGCGGAGTCGAGGTTGCCGGTCGGCTCGTCGGCCAGCAGAAGCGGGGGATCGCCCGCCACCGCCCGCGCCACCGCGACACGCTGGCGCTCACCACCGGACAGCTCATGCGGTTCATGGTCCATCCGATGGCCCAGCCCGACCCGCTCCAGCGCCGCCGCCGCCCTGCGCCGCCGCTCGCCCGGCCGCAGACCGGAGTAGAGCAGCCCGTCGGCCACGTTGTCCAGCGCCGTGACGCGCGCGGCGAGGTGGAACTGCTGGAAGACGAAGCCGATCCGGGTGGCCCGCAGCGCCGACAGCCTGGCGTCACCGAGCCCGCCCACCTCGTAGCCGTCGATGCGCACGCTGCCGGTGGTGGGCCGGTCCAGGGTGCCGAGCACGTTGAGCATGGTGGACTTGCCCGAGCCCGAGGGGCCCGCGAGGGCGACGAGTTCGCCGGCGCCGATGTCCAGTGAGACGCCGGCCAGTGCGGTGACGCCGCCGGGATAGATCTTCGTCACGTCGCTCAGCGAGATCACTTCGGCACCCCCACCGCGGTTCCCTCGGTGATCCCGTCACCGGAGATCTCCACCCGGCCGGCCGCGAACAGGCCCGTCGTGACCGGGACGTAGGAGGACGTCGAGCCGCTGACGACCTCGACGCCGAAGCCACCCTCCCGCAGCGCCAGCAGCGCGGCGACCGGGACGGTCAGCACGTCCTTGCGCCTGCCCGCGGTGAAGGTGACGTCGACCGAGGCCATGACGTAGGCGGCGGCCGCCTTCTGCGCCTTCCCGCCGCGCAGCTCGACGACCACCTCCACGCCGGTCGTGGGGCTCTGGCCCTGACCGCCCGGCTTGATCACGGTGGACACCTCCTCGACGCGACCGCCGATGGTGGTGCCGTCGGGGAGCGTGACGGTCACCTTGCCGCCCTTTCTGGCCAGTCGCCGCTCGGAGGCCCCGAGCTCGACGGTGACGGCCTTGGCCGTGCCGGAGTAGGTCAGCACCTTGCGTCCCGGGCCCGTCGGATCGCCCTCTCCCGCCTGGAGGCTGTCGACGCGAACCGCGCCGGAAGCGAACATCACCCGGCCGAGTTCGACCTCGCCGCTCTCCTCCAGGCCCCGGTCCTCCTGCCACTGCCTGACGGCCTCGGCGGTGGAGTAGGTGTACTCGTCGTCCACCGTGAAGCCGGTGTAGCCCAGCGCCTTCAGGTTCCTCTCCAGCTGCTTGACGTCGGGACCCTCGTCTCCGATCCGCATCGTCCGGTAGGCGGGCAGCGTGCCGTACATCAGCACGACCGGTTTGTCGTCCACCCGATACAGGGCTCCGCCGCGGGTGACGCGGTCGCCGGTGCCCGGCAGGCGGGTGAGGGTACCGGGCAGCCGGTTGACGGCGGTACCGGTGGTGCCGTAGCCGAGCGCGCCGTCGGCGGTGTGCGTGTCGGTGAGCGTCTGCCTGGTCACCTGGACGGTCTTGGGCGGCAGCCGGGTGGCGGGGGAGCCGGCCGCGGTGCCGTCGCCCATGCCGAGCACGCCGACGGTGGCCACGCCGCCCACGGCCAGGGCGAGGATCGCCACGGCGATCTTTCCGCCGCGGCGCGCACGGTGTCGTGGGCGGCTCTCCTCAGCGGTCACCGCGGGCCACCGGCCGCCATGATGTCCTGGCACTTCTGCTGGGCAGCGGGGAAGTCAGGGTCCTCACCGATCTCGGGGGTGATCATGATGCCGCGCTGGCCCGGTTTGGGATCGGGGAAGCCCTCCAGGCCGTTCTCGCGCATGCAGGCCGCGTAGGCGCGGCCTCGCTCCTCCGCCTCGGGGTCGGCGGCCCCGGACCTGTCGCCCTGCGGACTGAACTCCTGACATGTCTGCATGGCCTTGTCCACCGTGGACCTGTCGACGCCGCCGTCCTTGTCGAACTTGAGCTGGATGCGGCCGCCTTCCGGATCTTCCATGGGCACACCGTTCTCGCGCATGCACTGGGCGAACCTCACGCCCTTCTCCTCCTGGCTCAGGGTCGGGGCGGCGCTGCCGCCCGCCTGTTTGGCCCCGCCGCCGGCCGAGGCCACCGTGCCGGTTTCGGGAGCGGCGCCGCATCCGGTCAGGATCAGGACCATCAGCAGTGCCACCGGCGCATGGTGCGTCCGCAGTCGCATGGTGTCGTCTCCTCAAGAGCGCGGCCGGAGCGTTTCCGGCCCTTCGGGAGGTGATGCAAGCGGGTGCGGTGTTTCCCCGGCGTTTCCAGGAACGCTCACTAACGTGGAGGAAACACCGGGGCGGCCACCATGGGGACATGCGAGTTCTGGTGGTGGAGGACGAGCCGTTGCTCGCCGAGGCGATCGCGGAGTGGCTGCGCGAGGAGACCCACGCGGTCGACGTCGCCCTCGACGGAGCGGCGGCGCTGGAGCGGGCGGGCGTCAACGACTACGACGTGGTCGTGCTGGACAGGGACCTGCCCGCCGTGCACGGCGACGAGGTCTGCCGGGAGCTGGTCGAGGCGGGGGCCGGCGCGCGGGTGCTGATGCTGACCGCGGCCGCCGAGGTCACCGACCGGGTCGAGGGCCTGTCTCTGGGCGCCGACGACTACCTCAGCAAGCCGTTCGCCTTCCCCGAACTGGCCGCCCGCGTGCTGGCGCTCGGACGCCGGTGCCGCCCCGCCACGCCGCCGGTGCTGCGCCGCGCGGGCATCGCCCTGGACCCCGCACGTCACGAGGTGTTCCGCGACAGCCGCTACGTGCCGCTGTCCAGGAAGGAGTTCGCCGTACTGGCCGAGCTGCTGCGTGCCGACGGCGCGGTGGTTCCCGCCGAGTACCTGCTGGAGAAGGCGTGGGACGAGTACGCCGACCCGTTCACCGGCGCCGTCAGGCTCACCGTCCTCAAGCTGCGCCGCAAGCTCGCCGACCCCCCGGTCATCGAGACCGTCACCGGAGTGGGGTATCGCATCCCATGAGGTTCCGGACACCGCTGCCGCGCCGCGTCACACTGCGGGCCCGGCTGACCCTGATCTACGGCGGACTGTTCCTGGTGGCCGGGATCGTACTGCTCGGCACCGTCTACATGCTCTTCAACCAACAGCTCACCTCCAAGACGAAGGTCATCACCATCGGACGCCCGACGTCCGCCACCGACGTCATGTACGGCCCGTCGTCGGCCGCCCTGCTCGACGCGGAGCAGGCGGAGCAGTGGATGAAGCAGCAGCAGAGCACCCTGCACGAGGCCGCCACCACCTCGATGCTCCTCCTGGGCGGCATCGTGCTGGTGGTCGTCGGCGGCGCCGCGGCGGGTTTCGGCTGGTTGGTCACCGGCCGGGTCCTGGCGCCCCTGCACCAGGTGACCGAGACCGCCAGGCGGATCGCCGCGGCCCCCGCCGCCGACCGGGGACTGCACGAGCGGATCGCGCTGCGCGGGCCCGACGACGAGGTCAAGGATCTGGCCGACACCTTCGACATCATGATCGAGCGGCTGGACCGCTCCTTCGACGGACAGCGGCGCTTCGTCGCCAACGCCTCCCACGAGCTGCGCACCCCACTCACCCTGGGCCGGGCACTGGTCGAGCTGGCCATGCACCGCAAGTCGGCCTCCGAGGACGTCAAACAGCTCGGCGAGAACCTGCTGGAGATCAACACCAGGCACGAGCGGCTCATCGTCGGGTTGCTGCTGCTGGCCGGGTCGGAGAACGAGGTCACCGAGCGGCTTCCCGTCGATCTGGCCGACGTGCTCAGCCATGTCGTGGCGCAGTGCGCGCCCGAGGCGGAGCAGGCCGGGATCGAGATCACCGAGCACGCGGGGGAGGCGCTCACACTGGGCGACGCCCTGTTGCTTGAGCGGATGGTGCACAACCTGGTGGAGAACGGAGTACGGCACAACGCCAAGGAGAGCGGTTGGGTGCGGGCGACCAGCCGTGTCAGGGCCGACGGCAGGGCCGAGGTCGAGGTGAGCAACAGCGGGCCGACGGTGCCGCCGTACGAACTTCCCGCGCTGTTCGAGCCGTTCCGGCGGCTGGGCGCCGAGCGCATGGTCACCGCCAAGGGGGCGGGGCTGGGCCTGTCCATCGTGCGCTCGGTGGCCCGCGCGCACGGGGGTGAGGTCGCCGCCCGCCCGCGAACCGGCGGCGGCCTGGTGGTGACGGTCACCCTGCCGGGCGGTGGCGGGCCCGGCTGATTCTCCGTGTGCCACGGCCGGATCGTCACCGGGCGAGCGTGGTCTCCCCGCGTGCCGGGATCCGGGCCGGCGTGCGACTCACCGGCCACCCCTCGGCGCGCGCGAGTTCCGCGTATCGGGCGGCGTCGCGCACCGCGGCGCCACCCGGATCATTGTTGAAGTACACATGGACGTCGCGGCGCTCATCCCATTCCCGGCGCAGGCGGCGCAGCCAGGAACGGAGTGAGCCGTCGCCGTAGGAGGGCCAGGGGTGCGCTCGGCCCTCGTGAAAGCGCAGATAGGCCCAGTCGGTGGTCCGCCACAGGGGGGTCTGCGGGCGACCGAGCCGGTCGGCCCAGCACAGGGCCGCACCGTGGGCCGACAGCACCTCGCGGACGGGATCGCTCCACCACGACACGTGCCGGAACTCGACGGCGACCCGCAGATGGGCGGGAAAGCAGCGAAGGCATCCGGCGAGCCTGCCGAGGTCGGCCGGCAACGTCGGTGGAAGCTGCAGGAGGATCGGCCCGAGCTTGGCTCCCAGGCCCTCGGCCGCCGCCAGCAGGCGCTCGACGGGCTCCTCGGGATCCTTCAGCCGTTTGACATGGGTGAGGAAGCGGCTTGCCTTGATCGCCATGACGAACGCGTCCGGGGTGCGATCCCGCCACTTCTCGAATGTCTCGCGCGCCGGCAACCGGTAGAAGGTGTTGTTGTTCTCGGTCGTCTCGAAGCACTCGGCATACCGCTCCAGCCACAGCCGCTGGGGCAGGCCGGGCGGGTAGAGCCCCCCGCGCCAGTCGGCATACTGCCAGCCAGACGTCCCCACCAGCATCATGACAGCTCAGCCCCGTCGGTTCCGGCCCTCCACGAGCAGAATCTGCCCGCCACCGCGGCCCCCACACGGGCCGCCGCCCGCCTTCCCCACCGGTGATCCCTCACCGTTCCCTCCGAAGGCTCATTCGACCCGCGCCGCACGTGGCACGGGCCGACCTCCGGACACGGGCCGCCGCCCGCCTTCCCCACCGGTGATCCCTCACCGTTCCCTCCGAAGGCTCATTCGACCCGCGCCGCACGTGGCACGGGCCGACCTC
>NZ_JBFAOJ010000015.1:113593-143799 GCF_040675205.1 Streptosporangium sp. NPDC049644
CCGGTCATGACGCGGAGGTCTCGTCGATCTGCACGAACGTCTTCGAGGCCAGGAACGGCTTGATGTGCTCGGTGGCCACCGCGACGTGCGCGGGATGGGAACCGTACGCCTTCCAGGAGTCCTGGGAGTCGAAGGTCATCGTGAACATCAGGTGCGCGTTGCCGGGGGTCAGACCGGCGTCGGTGGAGACCTTCGCGCCCAGCAGCCCGGGGATCTGGCCGGGCAGCGCGCTCAGCGCCCCGACGATGGCGGCCCGGTGCGCGGCGGTGGCCTCGTCGGTGAGGGTCAGCATCCCAACGTGAAAGAACATGACGGCTTCCTTAAGATCAGAGGTGCTCGGTCGGGGATTCACAGCCCTCGATGCTCCCTTCCGGAGCACCGGTCTGCGTGGATGTGGCGAGCGCGGCGGACGCGGCGAGGAGTTCGGCCTCCGCGAGTTGCCCGGACAGGCCGAGCAGGTCGGTGAAACGCGACCACTCCGTACCGGTCCGGTCGGACCTGCCGGTGCTCCGGATGGCCTGGTAGGTCTGGGCCGCGGCCTGCGCGGCGGCGAGGATCGGCGCGACGGGATAGATCAGCAGACCCACCCCGCACTCCTGGAGGATCCGGGTCGGCGGCAGCGCGGAATGATCGCCCGCCTCACTGAGATTGATCATCAGTGGGGTGCCGGGAACGGCTGCGCGGATGGCGCGCAGCGACTCCTCGGTGTAGGCCCCCTCGACGAAGACGAGATCGGCACCGGCGGCGGCGTAGGCGCGCACCCGCGCGAGCGCGGATTCGAGGCCCTCCACGGCCAGCGCGTCCGTCCGGGCGATGACCAGGATGGAGCGTCGGCGGGCGACGGCCATCTCGACTTTGGCGACCATCTCCTCGATCGGGACGACCTCGCGGCCGCTCATGTGCCCGCAGCGTTTCGGCGCGACCTGGTCCTCGAACTGGACCGCCGCGGCACCCGCCTGTTCGAGCCTGGTGACGGCCTCACCGACCTGGAGCACGCCGCCGTAGCCGGTGTCGCCGTCCACGATCAGCGGAAGGTCGCTGGTCGAGGCCATCCGGCGTACCTGCTCCGCCATCTCGGCCAGGCCGAGGTAGCCGAGATCGGGCCGGCCGAGGGCGACGGCCGACACCGCGGAACCGGAGACGTACGCGGCCGCGAAGCCGGCCTGCTCCACCGCCCTGACCGTCACACCGTCGTGGGCACCGGGCGCGAGAACCGGCCCGTGGCACAGCATCTCGGAGAGCCGGCGACCCGCGGGACGGTCCCCCTCGCGTACCGCGTGCAGTTCGCGCGCGAGGCGGCCGAGGGTGATGCGCAGCGAGGTGAACATCGCCGCCCGGCGAAGATGCTCCCGCTTGTCGAGCAGTTCCCGGTCCATGGCGAACAGCGACTCGGCGCGCGCCTCCCGCTCGGCGTCGTCGTCCTCGCGCATCGAGTCGTAGTTCCGCTGCGCGGTGGCCTGAACGTGGTTGAGCGCGGCGTCCCGGCGCAGTTCGCCGTAGAGCCGGACGACATGGTCGGCGTCGGTTCCGCCGAGCGCGGCGTCGATACAGAGCGCCGCGGCCCACGCGTCGTGGATGCCGCTGTTCATGCCCATGCCGCCGAGCGGGTTGTTCACATGGGCCGCGTCGCCGGCCAGCAGGATCCGCCCGACCGCGAACGTCGCGGCGGCCCGCATGTTGACCTTGTAGATCGAGGCGTGCGGGATGTCGTACGGCTCCGGGCCGGCCGCGATCCGCTGCAACCGGTCCTGCATCGCCGCCGCGGACAGAGCGTGCTCGTCGCTCTCGGAGTCCCGCACCGGGAACAGCGCGCGCCAGTGGTTGGGGGTGCGCAGCAGCACACCCCACTCCTGTGGATCCGAGATGTACGACACGTACGCCAGGTCCGGGAAGTCCGCCCGGAAGTCGTGGGTGGTCGACAGGACCAGGAAGCGCTCGTCGTAGGTGCGTCCCTCGAAGGAGATGCCCAGCGACCTGCGAATGTTGGACTGCGCGCCGTCCGCCGCGACCAGCCAGCGGGCGAGGATCGGGCGGTCGCGGTCGGTGTCCGGCAGGAAGATCCGGGCGTGCCGGTCGCCCTGCTCGACCCGCTGGACCGGACTGGAGAACCGCAGGGTCACGTTCGGCATCGGCAGCAGCCTGTCGCGGATGATCCGGGTGAGGTTGTTCTGCTCGCTCTGCAGGCGGTACGGGTACCTCGTCTCATCGGCCAGCAGGGACATGTCCATCTCGGAGAGGACGGCGCCGGTCCGCTCCCGGTACTGGAAGACGGGCGCCTTGAGGCCGACCTCGTGCAACTCCTCCACCACACCGAGCTGTTCGAGCAGTTCCAGGGACGACGGGTGGAAGGTCGAGGCCCGGGACTCCTCGGCGAGGTCGGGCCCGGCCTCCAGCACGAGCACCTGATGGCCGAGCTGGGCCAGTTTCAACGCGGCGACCATGCCGACCGGCCCCATACCGGCGACGACGACGGTGTTCATGTCGTTCGAGCCCCGAGCGACCTGCTCGTCGACAGCGGAGGAGTCATTTATTTCCATAATGTGGTAATGTCCTCACCATATTGTGGGATAAAATCTAATAAAGATCCTGAAGGTACGTCAATCTCGTATGGTGCGAACAGGCCGGTTCGGTCCCGAGGAGAGTGCATGACGGAGGAGTCGGCGCACCGGGTCTCGGGCGCGGGCAGCGGGCGGAAGCTGCTGCAGACGTTGCTCTGCTTCACCGAGGCGCATCCGACCTGGACGGTGGCGGATCTGGCGGCGGAACTCGACCTCGCCACGACCTCCACCTATCGGTACGTCGCCCTGCTGAGGGAGGTCGGGCTGCTCGACCGCGCCTCCGGAAAGTCGTACCGGGTCACAGACCTGGCGCTGAACCTGGGACGGGCCTGCGAGGCCGCACGGACGCCGCTCGCCGAGGCCGCCCTGCCGGTCATCACCCGGATACGCGATGAGATCGACGAGACGGTCCTGATCGCCCGTTCCGGCGGCGAGGCGGCCTACTGTGTCGAGCGCGCGGAGTCGCGTCGCCCGGTGCGGCTGCAGTTCGACAAGGGGCAGCCGATGCCGCTGCACGCCGGCTCGATGTCACGGATCCTGCTCGCCTCGATGAGCCGCGCCGAACGCGCCTCCGTCCTCGCCGGAGTACTGCCCGGCCTGCCACCGGCCCGAGCCGCTCTCCTGTCGGACGAGGAACTGGACCGGACTCGGCTGCGCGGCTGGACCGAGAGCTTCGAGGAGGTGGACGAGGGCATCTGGGGCACCGCGGCCGCGATCACCTCCCATGGAGCCGTGGTCGCCTCGATCGGCACCGCGGCCCCGATATTCCGGACGGACCAGGCGCGTCGCGACCGCATGATCGAGCTCGTCCGCGCCGCCGCCTCGGAGATCTCGCTGACACTCTCGGCCGACTGAACCACCCGTTCCCGCGGCGTGATCCCCGCCCTTGACAGGGAGTTTTATAGCTGTTCACGGCCTCTATCCATTTCGGCACGGGAAGAGGTGACACCGCATTCGCCCTGCGCCCAGGAACGAAGGACCGCCCCGCTCGGGGTCTCGACGATCCGCATCTGATCGTCCCGGAGCCGGAGTCGTTTCCGGAGCGAAAGGCCGAGACCTCGACGGGTGCCGTGCTAGCGTCACGCTCCGTGTTGGAGAACGTGTACGTGGGCAACGCGGACGTGGACGCGGCCGATGACCGTGGTTGGCTGCTCGGGCATTTCAAGCCGACCGACGACGTCCGACACAGCGGTGATGTCGAGATCAAGTGGGGCGTCCATCCATGTGGCGACGAGCGTGCGCAATGGGTCACCGGCGAGAAACGTACGGCGCTGCTCATGCTGATCAGTGGCCGTTTCCGAGTGGAACTGCCGGGACGCAGTGTGCTGCTGGCCAGGCGAGGTGACTACGTCGTGTGGGGTCACGGCGTCGATCACTCCTGGTCCGCCGAGGAGGAATCGGTGGTACTCACCGTCCGCTGGCCGTCCGTCCCGGGTTACGCGGTCCCCGACCGGGAAGTCGGATGACCGAATTCGGTCATCACCGTCGCCCGTGCCGGAGCACACGGTCATCGGGAGACGTCGCCGTCACACCAGGGCCGGTGCGGTGCTGAGCGTCGAGCCGCGCAGGCGGGCGGCATTCTGACTGGGAGGCGCGCCGAACTGGCGGCGGTACTCGCGGCTGAACTGTGACGGGCTGTCATAGCCGACGCGCATCTCGGCCACGGCACACCGGACGCGCGACGACTGGCTCCCCGGGTCCTGAACCCGGCCTCCTACGCGTAGGTGCGCCCCCCCTGTCCTCAGTCTTGCGAGGCAAGGGCTGTCCGGAGCCGTTCGGACGGTATGGAATCTGACGGCATCGTCACGCTCGGCAGGACGAACTACCAGCTCTCGCTCCACCGGTACCAAAAGCCCTGCACATGTTCGAAGGATGCCGTAGCGGAGTCGTCGGGAGAATCCAACGGCTCGCCCTCCGGACTCCAGACGTAGCCGTAGGGGTCGACGCCGGAGAAGTCCCCCAGCTTGAAATACACCAGATCCCCGTCTCGGTAGATCTCGGCGACTTCCAGCAACCCGACCTTGCGGGGCTTATCGTCCGCCTCTCTGCCCGGCCCTGCCGTTCGCGCCACCTGCTCCATGCTCTCCACGGAGAGTGCGAAGCGCTCCGCCTCGGGCATTCCGCAGGCCAGGAGTATGACCATTACCAGCGCAACGAGAGAGACCACGAGCGCCCACCGCCTGGAAGCACTTTGTGCGGCAAACCATCCACTGACCACACGCCACCTCTGTGTTCGACGGGCCGAGACGAAGCAAGACGCTCGTGGATCTTATCGAGAGTGGGAGATCGGGAGCTGTGCGGACCCGTCAGGTTCCGCCTTGATCTTCCCGTCTGCCGTCATGTAGCGATGAGGTCCGGTGGCGGAGCGGCAGACCCTGGCAAGGGAGAAGGCGAGCAGGCTCTGGCAGGAGAACGACCTCGTCTTCGCGGGCAAGCACGGCACGGAAATGGATGCGGCCGCGAGCGCTCCGGGTGATCCTCAAGCGTACTGACCTCAACTACGCATGCTCACTGAGGGACGATCCGCACGCGATCGCTGTCGCCGTCGGAGAGGAACGAAGCCAGCACGCGTCCCTCCTCGGCCACCGCCGTGCGGCCGGCACGGGAGAAGCCGCTCAGCGGGGCGACGACCACGGTGCCGGCCTCGACGGTCCAGGTGCCGGCCACCCGGCCGTCGACCAGGACGACGCGGGCGCCGGTGACCGACAGGCCGCGGTGGGCGTCGTCGATGATCCGGCTGCGGTCGTGGTAGCCGAGGATCGTGTTGTCGAACGCCGGCAGGAACCGTACCGGCGCGGGCGTGTCCGGGTCGGGCCGCGGCCCGTCGGGCAGGTCGAGCAGTTCCCGGCCCCACTCGTCGCGGAAGGCGACCAGCTCGCCCCGGATCGCGGCCACCGCGGCGGGCAGCCCGGCCAGGCCGGACCAGGCACGCAGGTCGGCCACGGCGGCGGGGCCGAACGCCGCCAGGTAGCGCCGTACCAGCTCCTGCCCCACCGGGTCGGAGCCGTCCTGCGCCAACGGGTCGATGTCGCGCCCCAGCCAGGCGGAGAGCAGCATGTTGCGCACTCCCCCCTTCGCCCGCCACAGCCCGCGCGGCGGGAGCTGCGCCACCGGGACGAGGGCCGCGATCAGCATCTCTCCCAGCGCCCGCGGCCCCGGCCCTGACCAGCGGTCGGCCAGCGCCCGTACGAGCTCGGCCATCGAGCGGGGCTCGCCGTCGGCCATCACCGCCAGGCCCGCCGCCGCGAGCTCGTCGAGATCCACCCCGGCCAGCTCACGACGGTAGGTCCCGAGCACCCGCTGGCGCAGCATGAGGTCGTGGCGGGCCCGCCAGGCCAGCACGTCCTCGGCGGTCAGCAGGTGGACGGTGCGGCGCATGAGGTGGGTACGCACCACCCCTTGCCCGGCCAGCAGCTCCGACAGCACCGCCGGGTCGAACGCGCGCAGCCGCGACCAGAGCCCGACGAACGGCTCCTGCGGCTCCTGCGCCTGCATGCCGCACAGGTGCGCGACGGCGTCGAGCACCGGCACGTCGGCGCGATCGAGCAGCAGCTGCCGGGCCAGCGTCGCACGGTTGAGCGCCCGGGTGTCCAGAACGGTCATCGGGGTCACGCCGCGGCACGCCCGCCGGCCGCCCGTCGGCGCAGGGCCGCCCGCGTGATGGCCGGCGGGTCGTAGGAGACGTCGAGCGGGCCGATGTCGCCGCCCGGGGGCGCGATCTCGTCGACCCGGTCGAGGAGGTCGTCGCCGAGGACGGTGTCGGCGCCGGCCAGCAGGTCGTCGAGCTGTTCCATGGTGCGCGGCCCGATGATCGCCGAGGTGACCCCCGGATGGGTGACCGTGAACGCCATCGCCATGTGGGTCAGGGGAATCGCGGCCTCCTCGGCCAGCAGAGCCAGCCGTTCGACGGTGTCGAGCGTACGCTCGTCGGACATGTGCCTGGGCACCCAGGCCATCCGCCGCTCGGGGACCCGCGCCGTGCCGCCCTTACGGTAGCGGCCGGTGAGCAGTCCCATCCCGAGCGGGCCCCACACGAGGGTGCCGAGGCCGTAGCGCTCGCACACGGGCAGCACCTCGCGCTCGATGCCGCGGTTGACGAGCGAGTACGGCGGCTGTTCGGTGCGGAAGCGTGCCAGGCCGCGTCGTTCGGCGACCCACTGGGCCTCGACGATGTCGGTGGCGGGGAAGTTGGAGGTCCCGATGGCGCGTACCTTGCCGCTGCTCATCAGGTCGGTGAGCGCGGACAGGGTCTCCTCGATGTCGGTCCGCGGGTCGGGATGGTGGATCTGGTAGAGGTCGATGTGGTCGGTCCGGAGGCGGCGCAGCGAGTGCTCCACCTCGGTGATGATCCAGCGCCGGGAGTTGCCGGCGCGGTTGGGGTCGTCGCCCATCGGGCCGCTCACCTTGGTGGCCACGACGATGTCGTCGCGGCGGCCCTTCAGCGCCTTGCCGACGATCTCCTCGGTCTCGCTGTAGGAATAGACGTCGGCGGTGTCGATGACATTGATCCCCGCGTCCATGGCCCGGTGGATGATGCGTACGCAGTCGTCGTGGTCGGGATTGCCGACCCGGCCGAACATCATGGTGCCCAGGCAGTAGGGGCTGACCTGTATCCCGGTCCGGCCCAGGGGCCGCATCCTCATTCTGGGGTGTTCCCTTCGCTTCGATCGACAAAAGGCCGGTGAAGGCGGGGGAACGGCCCCCGCCCCCGCGATCAGCCGTTGTACGGGCCCACCACGTCCAGGACCCAGACGACGCCGAAGCGGTCCTTGAGCATCCCGTACAGCGGAGCCCACTGCGCGGGCCCCAGCGGCTGCACGACGGTCGCCTCGGCGGACAGCTTCTGCCAGTACTCGGTGATCTCCTCCGTGCTCTCGCCGCGCACCGAGAGGAAGAACGAGTTCTCACCCCGGTCCCACGGCAACTGCGAGGGCACGTCGTACGCCATGACGTGGAAGCCGTTGCCGGCGGCCACCTGCCCCCACATCACCTGATCCGCCTCGGCGGGGTCCTGCACGTTTCCCGCATCCTTGTACGTGACGACGGCGACGTCGCCGCCGAACACGGACTGATAGAACTCCAGCGCCGCGCGGGCGTCGCCCCGGAAGTTCAAATGCGCCACGGACTTGACGGACATGCTCGACCCCTGATCTCTGCTCATTGTCTCCGGGTGCCCTCAGGCGAGCCCGGCCTGGACCACCGGCCGCGGACTTGCTCGGCCGGGGACAACAGTCGCAGGGAAAGTGGCCAGGATGTGTCCTCTTCTTCCGGCAAGATGGATGACATGCCGAAAACCTCAGCGCGGCTGCTGGCGCTGCTCTCGCTGCTCCAGACCCGCCGGGACTGGCCGGGAGCGCTGCTGGCCGAGCGGCTGGACGTCAGCTCCCGCACCGTACGCCGTGACGTGGACCGCCTGCGCGAGCTCGGCTACCCCATCACGGCCTTCAAGGGGCCCGACGGCGGATACCGGCTCGACGCCGGCACGGAGCTGCCCCCGTTGCTGTTCGACGACGAGCAGGCCGTCGCCCTGGCCATCGCCCTGCAGCTCGCCACCGCCAGCGGCGCCGACATCGAGCAGGGCGCGGCGCGCGCCCTGCACACCATCCGCCAGGTCATGCCCGCACGGCTGCGCCACCGCATCGACACCCTCCACGTCACCGCCGTCGAGCGGCCGGAGCTCCGGCCGGACCCGCAGATCGACAGCGGCGTGCTCATGGCGCTCAGCGCCGCCGTCCACGCCCGCGAGGAGCTGCGCTTCGACTACGCGTCAGGAGCGGACGACGGCGGCGTGCCCGCCCCGCCGCGCCGGGCGCAGCCCCATCACCTCGTCACCCGGGGCGGGCGCTGGTACCTCGTCGCCTGGGATCTCGACCGCGAGAACTGGCGCACCTTCCGCGTAGACCGGATCACCCCGCGCATCCCCACCGGGCCCCGCTTCACACCGCGCGAACTGCCCGGGGGCACGGTAGCCGCCTTTGTGACCGCCAGGTTCCGGGGTTCCGACGGCTCCTCCACCGACTGGCCGTGCCGCGGCGAGGTGATCCTCGACCTGCCCGCCACCGTCGTGTCCCGCTACACCCGCGAAGGAGTCGTCGAGGAACTCGGCCCCGACCGCTGTCGGCTCGTCCTGGGGTCATGGTCGTGGACCGGTCTGGCCTCCGCCATCGGCGGGTTCGACGCCGACATCGAGGTCGTCGGCCCGGCCGAGCTCAAGGACGCCTTCGCCCGCCTGGCCCGCCGCTTCGCCAGAGCATGACATTCGGAATACCATTCGGGATAACGACTGTTGACGCAGCCCTGCGACGAGGAGGAGGCCAGGGGGGCATGGTCACTCACTCGAAAGATCAAAAAAGCCACTTCCCTCAACGGGAAACGGCCTCTGAGTTGAGTGGGGCCACCAGGACTTGAACCTGATGACTCCGTACGACCCCGAGTTCGTCGACTCGGGAACCCATCCCACCGACGTTTCGACTTGAACTAAAGCTTGACTTCTGGGACCTCTTCCTTATCAGGCAAGGCGGGTGGGGGCGGGACCATGGGTTATACCCGCTCCCACCTGCGCGTACGGTCCATGGCGATCCACCGACGTCCAGCCTCGTCCGTGGTCGTTGTCACTCAGTTGGTCACCCACAGCCGCATCTTCTGAGGCACTGTCAGCACCCCCATGAGCGGCACCACCCTTGTCGGTGACGACTGACATCATGACGCGCAACTGATCAAGGGAGTCACAGTGACAGACCTGCACGAGGAATTCGGCTGGCTTTCGGAGTTCGGGCCGTTCCACGACGTCTCCTGCGTGTCCTTCATTCGATCCCTCTCCCCTGTCGAGGCGCTGACTCGTCTCGGAGCGGAGGTCGAGGGCATCGAAGAGGTGACCTTCGAAGGACTACAGGAACGGACGATGAAGTGCATCGACTCGGACGACATGCACACCAGTTACGTAGGCACACTGGAGATGGACGGCTGGACAGTGCTCGTCCAGCTCTGGTGGGCATCGATCGCCGTTGACCGTCACCTGCTGATACGGCTTTCTCAGGCGACCGAGGTCGTGTCGATCAACCGCAACATCCATGCCTCGGACTTCTTCGTCTACGCGGCTGACGGCGCATTGGTCACATGGTTCGACCTGCTGGGTCCCTATGCGCGCGCGGGCAGCGATCCCGACCGATTTGTTGACATGATGCGCGAAGTCGGGCTTAACCCCGATCTGGATCCCGACCTGGACCTGGACGTGGACTTGGAGGACCCAGACCTTGGCACCGAATTCCCACGTTCTTTCGCCCTGGCAAGAAAGATCACCGGCTTCCCCTTCTCCCAGGACATGCTCGACATGCGACTCCTGGGCGCCGTAATCAACAGCAAGTGATCACGATCAGGCAGAAACGTGGCAGTGACTCTCAGCCAACTCGCTTCATCCGATGTAGGGCGTCGGCATCCCTTGACGGAAGTGTTCGATCCGGAGGCGCTGCGTGTCGTGCATGGACAGTTCCTCGAACTCATCGGGGCCGACCCAGCGGACGTCGGTCGACTCGTCACTGATCGCGAGCGCTCCTCCGATGACACGGGCCGTCAGGCAGACGTTGAACTGGCGGCGTACCTCTCCGTCGCTGTAGGCGATGATGTGCCGGGCGTCGGTGTAGAGACCGACCATGCCGGTCACCTCGACGTCGTAACCGGTCTCCTCCTTCACCTCCCGTACGGCGGCCTGCGGCACCGACTCGGTGAGGTCCATCCCGCCTCCGGGTAGCGCCCACAGCCCGTTGTCGGTACGCCTTTGCATGAGGATGCGTCCCCGGTCGTCGACGACCACGGCGGACACCCCCACGACCAGGCTGTTCGGCTCGGGGGCGTCGGGGTCGTCGTAGTACTCGGTGCGGGCCACTTACGCCTCCTCGCTGGGGAGTCGAGACTGTTTCCACACCGCTTCGAAGCTGGTGGCGTAGGTGTCGAACAGCCCCTCCTCCCGCATGCGACGCAGGTGGTAGACCGGTGCGCCGTAGGCGTTCATGCCGAAGACGTGCGCGTTTACGATCATGTGGTCGTCGCCCACGAACGGGGAGTTGCAGAGCATGGTGTCATGCACGCGCAGTTCGACGTTCGATGACGCCGCCAGGGGCCGGTAGTGCATGAGCGCCACCCGGCGGCGTGACTCGATGCCATGCCCGAACAACTCCTCAGCGCCCCGGCCCCGGATGACGGGCGAGTCGGCGTCACCGAGCAGGATGCGCACCCGGCAGCCCTCCCGTGCCTTCGACGCGAGAAGATCCTTGAGGTTCGGCCACGACTCATGCAGGAAGTTCGCGGCGTAGACCAGGATGCCGATGCGACGAGCGCCAGGATCCTGACGAACCCTAAGCAGCTGTTGTCCTTCCGCCCCGGATACGCGAGGCACCCGGGGCGCACTCCCGCTCGACGTCCCAGAGAAAACTCGTCCGGACACCACCTGCTGTCGATGTGGACTGATCTCTGTCACCTGGTCATGGGCGATCCCATTAACGAAGCGGCTAGCAAACGATCAAAAGGCCAGATCCGTTATCTTCGGATCTGGCCTCTAAGCTGGTACTTAACGGTGGGGCTACCAGGACTTGAACCTGGGACCTCTTCCTTATCAGGGAAGCGCTCTAACCGTCTGAGCTATAGCCCCTCAGCGCGCACGAACGGCCCCGCACCCGCTTCGCGGAGGCGAACCCGTCCGTTCGAACTGGGAAAAGCTTACCCTGTTCCGGCACCTGCTTGCGCCATGTCCCCGACCGAGGAAGGACGGAGACATGGCTCAAGATCGGCTATTCGGCCTCGCTGAAGGTGACCTCCACGCCCCCGACCAGGTCGGATGCGACGTTGTAGATCACCGCGCCGAGGGTGGAGAGCGCAGTGATCAGCACCACGTTCACCGCGCCGATCAGGGCGGTGTAGCCCAGGATGCGGACCGGCTCGAACCAGGAGGCGACGTCGACGCCGCTGGTGGCCTTGCCGTCGGCGGTCGTCAGCTGGTTGACCGTCTGGATGATGTTGTCGAACACCCCAAGCCCTGACAGCACCATGTAGAGCACCGCGACCGCGATGAACAGCACCACGAAGCAGACGAGTGACACCACGAAGCTGAACTTCATGGCCGACCACGGCTCGACCCTGCGCAACACCAGGTGCGCCTTGCGGGGCGACCTGGGAGCGGGAATGTCCGAGGGCTTCCTGCCAGGCGCGTCCAGTGGCGGCTGGGGCGACGACAGGTTTCCGGGCGACCATGGCTGCTGACTCACCGGCGGGCGGTTCTGCTGCCCTCCCGACGGAGGCGGAGGCGGAGGCGATGAGGGTGACTGTAACGGCGGCGCGGATGGAGGTGGGGATCCTGGACGGATCCGCACCGTGGTCTCGGCCTGCTTGCCGTCCTCTGTGGTCGTCACTTTTTTCCTGCCCTTGGGATCGTCGGCTACCGATTCATCGGTTTCCGGCGCGGGCGCGCTACCGTTAACCGGTGACGAGGCCGCCTCGACGTCTTTCGTTTCAGCGGTCCTGTCTATTTTCTCCGTCACCTGGTCGCGTGTCGACGAGGAGGCGGGGCGCGAGCCCGGCTCGCCCTGAGAACTCACGGGTTATCCCCTTCCCCGTTCCCCTCGGTCTCCACCGGCACCTCGGCGTTTTCCTCGGTCTCCAACGACTCCGCGTTGCGGGCCAGAGCCACGACGCTGTCCCCCTCTGCGAGATTCATCAGTCGAACCCCCATCGTCTGGCGGCCCGACTGCTTGATCTCCCCGGCGCTCGTCCGGATAACCCCTCCGGCGGACGTGATCGCGAAAACCTCGTCCTCGGGCCTGACCATGACCGCGCCAACCAGCTTGCCACGGGCGCTAACGATCTTGGCGGTCAGGACGCCCTTTCCACCCCTTCCCTGGATCGGGTACTGATCCACAGGGGTGCGTTTGGCGTATCCGCCCTCGGTGGCGATGAGCACGTTGTCGCCGTCGGCGATCCGGTTCATCGCCAGGAGCTCGTCGCCCTCGAGGAAGCGCATGCCGATCACACCGCTGGTCGCCCTGCCCATCGGGCGCATGGCCTCGTCGGAGGCCGTGAAGCGGATGGACTGGGCACCGCGGGAGACGAGCAAGAGGTCGTCCTCCTCCGACACGAGCCTGGCTGCGATCACCTCGTCATCTTCGCGCAGGTTGATCGCGATGAGGCCACCCGTGCGCGGCGAGTCGTACTCGGACAGGCGCGTCTTCTTCACCAGGCCACTGCGGGTGGCCAGCACGAGGTAGGGGGCGACATCGTAGTCACGCAGGTCCAGGACCTCCATGACCACCTCGTCCGGCTGCATGGCCAGCAGGTTCGCCAGGTGCTGCCCGCGCGCGTCGCGGCCGGAGTCGGGGAGCTCGTACGCCTTGACCCGGTAGACGCGGCCCTTGTTCGTGAAGAACAGCAGCCAGTGGTGCGTCGTGGTGACGAAGAAGTGGTCGACGATGTCGTCCTGACGCAGCTGCGCGCCCCGCACACCCTTGCCGCCGCGCTTCTGCGCACGGTAAAGATCTGTGTTGGTTCGCTTGGCGTAGCCGCCGCGGGTGATCGTGACGACCATGTCCTCCTCGGCGAGGAGGTCCTCGATGGACATGTCGCCTTCGTAGGCGATGATCTCGGTCCTGCGCTCGTCGCCGTACCGCGCGGTGAGCTCGGAGAGCTCGTCCTGGACGATCGTGCGCTGCCGCTCGGGCGAGGCGAGGATCGCCTGGTACTCGTTGATCTGCGCCATCAGCGCGTCGTACTCGTCGGTGATCTGCTGGCGCTCCAGAGCGGCCAGCTTGCGCAGCTGCATGTCGAGGATGGCCTGCGCCTGGATCTCGTCGATCTCCAGGAGCGTCATCAGGCCGCCCTGTGCCGCCGACGCCGAGGGCGACTGCCGGATCAGGGCGATGACCTCGTCCATCCGGTCGAGGGCCTTGAGCAGCGCGCGCAGGATGTGCGCCCGCTCCTCGGCCTTGCGCAGCAGGTAGCGGGTCCGGCGGACCACGACCTCGATCTGGTGGGCCACGTAGTGGCGGACGAACTGGTCGAGCCTGAGCGTGCGCGGCACGCCGTCGACCAGGGCCAGCATGTTGGCGCCGAAGGTGGTCTGCAGCTGGGTGTGCTTGTAGAGGTTGTTCAGCACGACCTTGGCGACCGCGTCGCGCTTGAGCACGATCACCAGGCGCTGGCCGACGCGCGAGGAGCTCTCGTCGCGGACGTCGGCGATGCCGGTGATCCGGCCGTCCTTCACCGACTCGGCGATGGTCAGCGCGAGGTTATCCGGGTTGACCTGGTAGGGCAGCTCGGTGACGACCAGGCACTGGCGGCCCTTGGCGTCCTCCTCGACCTCGACGACCGCCCGCATGGTGATCGAACCACGGCCGGTCCGGTACGCGTCGTCGATGCCGCGCCGGCCGACGATCAGCGCGCCGGTGGGGAAGTCGGGGCCCTTGACCCGGGCGATCAGTGCTTCGAGGAGTTCCTCGTCGGTCGCCTCGGGGTTCTGCAGGGACCAGACGATGCCCGCGGCCACCTCCCGCAGGTTGTGCGGCGGGATGTTGGTGGCCATGCCGACCGCGATGCCCGCCGACCCGTTGACCAGCAGGTTGGGGAAGCGCGAGGGCAGGACCGTCGGCTCCTGGGAGCGCCCGTCGTAGTTGGGGATGAGATCGACGGTGTCCTTGTCGATGTCGCGCAGCATCTCCATGGCGATGGGCGCGAGCTTGCACTCGGTGTAGCGCATCGCCGCGGGCGGGTCGTTGCCCGGCGAGCCGAAGTTGCCCTGCCCGTCGACCAGCGTGTAGCGCAGCGCCCAGTGCTGGGCCATCCGCACCACGGTGGCGTAGATCGACGCGTCGCCGTGCGGGTGGTAGGAGCCCATGACGTCGCCGACGACGCGGGAGCACTTGAAGTAGCCGCGGTCGGGCCGGTAACCGCCGTCGTACATGGCGTACAGCACCCGGCGGTGCACCGGCTTCATGCCGTCGCGGACGTCCGGCAGGGCGCGCGAGACGATGACCGACATCGCGTAGTCCATGTAGCTGCGCTGCATCTCGGACTGGATGTCGACCGGCTCTACGCGGTCTACCTGAGGGCCGGGCGGAGTGTTGACTTCCGTCACAGGTCAAGATCCTTTTCTGGTACGGCTACCGCTACACGTCAAGGAAACGGACATCCCGTGCGTTCCTGATGATGAAGGAGCGGCGTGCCTCGACGTCCTCACCCATCAGCACGCTGAACAGCTCGTCGGCCTGGGCCGCGTCGTCGAGGGTGACCTGCAGGAGCAGGCGGGTGTCGGGATTCATGGTCGTGTCCCAGAGCTGGGCGGCGTTCATCTCGCCCAGCCCCTTGAAGCGCTGCACGTTGTCACGGGGCCGGGGATCGGGCTTGCCCGCGTCGATGCCGGCCTGGATGACCGCGTCGCGCTCCCGGTCGGAGTAGGCGTAGGAGGCGTCCTCGCCCTTCCTATCCCACTTGATCTTGTAGAGCGGCGGCTGGGACAGGTAGACGTGCCCCGCCTCGATCAGCGGCCGCATGAAGCGGAACAGCAGGGTCAGCAGCAGGGTCGTGATGTGCTGGCCGTCGACGTCGGCATCCGCCATCAGGATGAGCTTGTGGTAGCGGAGCTTGGTGATGTCGAACTCGTCGTGCACCCCGGTGCCCATGGCGGTGATCAGCGCCTGGACCTCCTGGTTCTGGAGGACCTTGTCGATCCTGGCCTTCTCGACGTTGAGGATCTTGCCGCGGATCGGCAGGATCGCCTGGAACTTCGAGTCACGGCCGCCCTTGGCGGAACCTCCCGCCGAGTCACCCTCGACGATGTACAGCTCGCACTTCTCCGGATCGCTCCACTGGCAGTCGGCCAGCTTGCCCGGCAGACCGGAGCCCGACTCCAGCAGCGACTTGCGCCGGGTCAGGTCCCGGGCCTGGCGGGCCGCGAGACGGGCGCGGGAGGCCTGCAGGGACTTCGTGATGATGTCCTTGGCCTCGCCGGGGTTGCGCTCGAACCAGTCGCGCAGGTGGTCGTTGCAGGCCTTCTGGACGAACGACTTGGCCTCGGTGTTGCCCAGCTTGGTCTTGGTCTGGCCCTCGAACTGCGGGTCGGCCAGCTTCACCGAGATGATCGCGGTGAGACCCTCGCGGATGTCCTCACCCGCGAGGTTGTCGTCCTTGCCGTCCTTGAGGAACTTCTGCTCGCGCGCGTAGCGGTTGACGATGGACGTCAGCGCCGCGCGGAAGCCCTCCTCATGGGTGCCGCCCTCCGCGGTGTTGATCGTGTTGGCGAAGGTGTAGACCGACTCGCTGTACGAGTTGTTCCACTGCATCGCGATCTCGACCGCGATGCCGTCTCCGTGCTCCTCGAAGTCGATCACCGATACGTGGGTGGGTTCCTTCTTGGAGTTGAGGTGCTTGACGAAGTCGGACAGACCGCCCTCGTAGTGATAGGTGACCTCTTTGGGGTCGTCCTCGATGAAGTCGGGGCGCTCGTCCCTGATGGAGATCGTCAGGCCCTTGTTGAGGAAGGCCATCTCCTGAAAGCGGCGCGCGAGAGTCTCGAAGTGCCAGGTCGTGGTCTCGAAGATGGTCCCGTCGGCCCAGAAGGTGATCGAGGTGCCGGTCTCGTCGGTCTCCTCGCCCTTGATCAGGGAGGTGGTGGGCCGGGTGTCGACGTAGGTCTGCCGCCAGTGGTGGCCGTCGGTGCGGATCTCCACCTCGAGCCTGCTGGACAGCGCGTTGACGACGGAGACGCCCACGCCGTGCAGTCCTCCGGAGACCGCGTACGACTTGTCGTCGAACTTGCCGCCCGCGTGCAGCACGGTCAGCACGACCTCGACCGCGGGACGGTTCTCGCCGGGAACGTTGCCGACCGGAATACCTCGGCCGTTGTCGACGACCCGCACGCCGTTGTCGGCGAGCAGGGTGACCTCGATCCGGTCGGCATGCCCGGCCAGGGCCTCGTCGACGGAGTTGTCGACGACCTCGTAGACGAGGTGGTGGAGGCCGCGCTCGCCGGTGGAGCCGATGTACATACCGGGACGCTTACGGACCGCCTCAAGTCCTTCGAGAACAGTGATTGAGCTAGCGTCGTAGGACAAGTGCGAAATCCTCCTGCCGCGGACACGCGGCAGGGAGACAAACGTGTAGCCCCGCCGTGCCCGTCACCGTCGTGAATGCCCCGATGCGTCCACCCAGGGGAACCGGCACACGCGCCGGGGGTGACACGCAAACGGACGTGTCCGGAATTCGATTTCATTCTAGCGGCTCAGAGCACATCATGTGGCATTGACGGCCCCTGGAATGGCCTGTCGCGTGACGATCATCGTCTTGAACATCCCCCTACGGGGGCGGGGTTCGTCGCGCCAGAAAGGCTGCTGATCCGTTTCTGAGCGCCGAGTCAGCCGTACGTGTCGCCCGGGCCGCGGCTTCCGGTGACCCGCAGACCACCGCTGGAGCGGGGGCCGTTCTGCGGTCCACGGACCTTGACCCGTTGCACCGTTCCGTCCCCTAGCTCCTCATTCAACCTTCTTACCAGGGTCCTTGCCAGCAGACGTACCTGGGTGGCCCAGGCGGTGGAGTCGGCGACGACCACGACCTCGCCCTCCGCGAAGGTCTCCGGCCTGGTGTGGGCCGCCATGTCCGGGCCGACGATCTCGTGCCAGCGGCCGAAGACCCCGCCGATCGCGGCGGGCTGTTGCCAGCCCCGATCGGCGAGCAGGTCGGCGATGGCCCTGCCGAGGAGCTGGGGATCGCCCGCGTCCCTGCGCGGCCCGGACGCCCGGCGGCGCGGCTCTCTGCGGGGGAGCTGCCCTCGCCTGGCGGCGTCCGACTTGGCCTGGGCCAGTTTCTCCCTGGCCATCGCCGCCCCCTTGGCGGCCGCGCTCCTCGCCGACCCGGGGGCCGTGGCGTCCGCCCCGTTACCGTTCGATCCAGGCTCTGCGTCACCGGGCACGGGCCACACCCCCCTCTGTCACGTCGAACCGGCCGCCGGCCAGTTCCTTCGGCACGTCGTCGGGGACCGCGGCGGTGATCAGCACCTGCTCGGCGGGGGCGACCATCTCGGCCAGGCGGCGCCGGCGCCTGTTGTCCAGCTCGGCGAAGACGTCGTCCAGGATCAGGACCGGGTCGCCGCCGTCGGCCCTGAGCAGGTCGTAGGCGGCCAGCCTGAGCGCCAGCGCGTACGACCACGACTCGCCGTGGCTGGCGTAGCCGCGCGCGGGCAGCTCCCCCAGCCCGAGGAACAGGTCGTCGCGGTGCGGGCCGACGAGGGTGACGCCACGTTCGAGCTCGGCGGCGCGAACCTCCAGCAGGCCGGCCCGCAGCCGCTTCACGAGCTCGGCGCGGTCGGTGCCCGCGTCCGCCGGCAGGGTGCCGCGGTACTCCAGCCTCGCGGGGGCGGAGTCGGGCGCGAGCGAGGCGTACGAGGCGGCGACCAGGGGGCGCAGCGTCTCGACCAGCTCCAGCCTGGCCGCGAGCAGCTCGGCACCGTGCGTGGCCAGATGGGCGTCCCAGACATCGAGGGTGCTCAGCGGGTCTCCCGCCCCGGCCTCGGCGAACGCCGCGTCGCTCTCGGCCCTCCGGGTGCTCCGGCCGCGCCCCCGCCGGGCCTGCGCGGCCGTGCGCAGCAGGGCGCCGCGCTGCTTGAGCACCCTGTCGTAGTCGGCGCGCACCCCCGCGAACCTGGGCGCCCTGGCCACCAGGAGGTCGTCGAGGAACCGGCGCCGCTCGGAGGGGTCGCCCTTGACCATGGAGAGGTC
The DNA here is from genome assembly GCF_040675205.1 of Streptosporangium sp. NPDC049644. NCBI lineage: Bacteria > Bacillati > Actinomycetota > Actinomycetes > Streptosporangiales > Streptosporangiaceae > Streptosporangium > Streptosporangium sp. NPDC049644. The sequence goes on from NZ_JBFAOJ010000015.1 coordinate 131,901, forward strand.
CTCGGGAGCGAACAGGACGGTGCGCAGCAGGCCGACGACATCGCGCGTGCGGGAGACGGGCGAGCGGTTCAGCCTGGCCCTGTTGGCCCTGCCCGGATTGATCTCCAGCTCGATCAGCGCGCGCCGGTCGTCGCGGACCACCACCGAGCGTACGATCGCCCGCGCCGCGCCCTGCCGGACCAGCGGCCCGTCGCCTGCGACCCGGTGGCTGGCCTGCGTCGCCACGTAACCCAGCGCCTCGACCAGGTTGGTCTTCCCCATGCCGTTGGGCCCGACGAAGGCCGTGACCCCCGGTTCCATGCCGAGATCGACGGTTTCGTAGGACCGGAAGTCGGTCAGGGAGAGATGGGCGACATGCACCCCAGGAAGATTAGTCGGCCCCGTCCGCCGTCGTGGCCCGCACGGCTCGCGCCCCGTGGAAAAAGCCCTGCGCCCCAGGAGCCGGCGCTCCGTTCCCGACGGAGGTCGCGAACGTGCGGCCGAGGTTGCCGGGGCGGCCTTCCCGAGCCGGGAGCCGTGGCGGATCCGCGCTTTTGGACGGGGAGCGCCGTGTCAGCCGGCCGCCTCGACCGGGGGGACGACGTCGGCGCCGGGGGAGTCGGCGCCCTTGGCCGCCGAGCCCGCCTTGGAGGTGATCGCGTGGCCGCCGAACTGGTTGCGCAGGGCCGCGACGACCTTCATGGCCGGTGAGTCGTCCTGGCGGGAGGCGAACCTGGCATACAGGGCGGCGGTGATGACCGGCAGCGGGACCGCGAGGTCGACGGCCGCCTGGACCGTCCAGCGGCCCTCGCCGGAGTCCTGCGCGTAGCCCTCGAGCCGCTCCAGGGCGGGGTCCTCCTCAAGCGCGCGGACCATCAGGTCGAGCAGCCAGGAGCGGATGACGGTGCCCTGCCGCCAGCTCTTGAAGGCGCCGGGCACGTCGGTCACGATGTCGGAGGCCTCCAGCAGCTCCCAGCCCTCGGCGAAGGCCTGCATCATGCCGTACTCGATGCCGTTGTGGACCATCTTGGCGAAGTGACCGGCACCGATCCTGCCCGCGTGGACGAAGCCGTCCTCGCTCTCGGGCTTGAGGGTCTCGAAGATCGGCATCGCCCGCTCGACGTCGGCCCCGTCGCCGCCGACCATGAGCGCGTAGCCGTTCTCCAGCCCCCAGACCCCACCGCTCACGCCGCAGTCGACGAATCCGATGCCCTTCGCGGCGAGAGCGGCGCCGTGCTTCCGGTCGTCGGCGTAGTGCGAGTTGCCGCCGTCGATGAGGAGGTCGCCGGGGGCAAGCACCTCGCCGAGCGCCTCGATCGTCGCCCGGGTCGGTTCCCCCGAGGGCACCATGACCCACACCGCTCGCGGCGTTTGGAGCCGCTCCACGAGCTCCTCCAGGCTGGAGACGTCGCTGACCTCGGGATCGCGGTCGTAACCGACGACCTCGTGGCCGCCGCGGCGCAGGCGCTCAGCCATCCTGCCGCCCATCTTGCCCAGCCCGACCATGCCGATCTGCATACGAGCACCCCCTTCAGGGTTTCATCGTTCACCTACGTCAGACGCGCCCGCGCAAGCCTCACCAGCTCGGGGTTCCCGCCTACCGGATCACCCGTGGGACCGTGGAGGACGTCCTCCAGGCCGATGCGCGTGGCCAGTCCCAACTGCCCCGCGAGGTCCAGGAGAATCCAGGTCGGCTCCTCCTCCCCGTGGAGCAGCCGCGATCCCGGTACGCCGAGCGCGGCGAGGCGGTCCAGGACCGCGTGCGCCCGGAGGACGGCCGTGTCCGCGGGGCCACCGAGGATCTCCACGAGCACCCGGGCGCACTCCAGTCCGCTCGCGGCGAGCGCATCGGCGTCGTCCACGGACCAGACCCCGGCCTCCACGTCCACTCCGAGCCGCCGCAGATCATGCCACAGGTCCCGGAAGCCGGGTTCCGACAGGTTCACGGACGTGAAGTCCGGCAGGTCTCCGGGGGCGAGCGCGGTCCAGCCGCGGACGGCCTCGCGCCGCGCGTCCACATCCCCGCCGGTCATCCACAGCCCCGTGCTCACCCCCACCGGGAGCCCCGGGCACGTCTCGCGCACCGCGCGCACCGCCGCCCCGATGTGGACGGCGCTGAGCGACTCGCTGCCCCCCTCGTCACGCGGATGCATGTGAACAGCGCCCGCACCCGCCTCACGGGCCTCACGGGCCGCCTCAGCGAGCTCCAGAGGCGTCAGGGGGAGGGCCGGGTGGTCGCCGGGCCTCCTGGCACCGTTCAGGCACGCCTTGAGCCACGGTGTGCCTGAACGGGGCGCTCCCGCCGTCAACTGGAGAGCCGGATGGGCATGATCAGGTAGCGGTAGTCGGGAACCTCTCCGTCGTCCACAGGCTTGCCGCCGGTGAGGATGGCCGGCTTGGTGGACGTGGTCATCTGCAGGCGGGCCACGTCGGAGTCGATCGCGCCAAGGCCCTCCAGCAGGAACTGGTGGTTGAAGGCGATGTTGATGTCCTCGCCCTCGAACTCGACGGGGAGCACCTCGACGGCCTGCGCCTCGTCGCCGCTGCCCGCCTCCAGGACGACCTCGTCGCCGCGGAAGGCGAGCCGTACCGGCGTGTTGCGCTCGGCGACCAGGGCCACCCGCTTGACGGCCTCGACGAAAGCCGCCGTCGGCAGCTGCGCGTGGGCGGAGAACTCGGTGGGCAGCAGCGAGCGGTACTTGGGGAACTCGGGGTCGAGCAGCCGGGTGGTGGTGCGGCGCCCCGCGCTGGAGAAGCCGATCATGCCCTCACCGGTGCCTCCCGCGGAGCTCATCGCGATCTCGACCTCGGCGCCGGTGCCCCCCAGGGCCTTGGCCGTGTCCGCGAGGGTCCTGCCCGGGATCATCGCGATCGCCGAGAAGTCGGGCTGGTCCGGCTGCCACTTCAGCTCCCGCACGGCGAGGCGGTACCGGTCGGTCGCCGCGAGGGTGACCGTGTCCCCCTCGATCTCCACGCGTACGCCGGTGAGCATCGGCAGGGTGTCGTCCTTGCCCGCGGCCACGGCGACCTGGCCGACGGCGGAGGCGAACACGTCGCTGCCCACCCGGCCGGCGGCCGGTGGCATGGTCGGCAGCGAGGGATAGTCCTCCACCGGCATGGTCAGGAGGGTGAACCGGGCGCTGCCACAGGTGACGACCGCCTTGGCGCCCTCCACCACGAAGTCCACGGGCTGCGCGGGGAGCGCCCTGGTGATCTCGGCGAGCAGCCTGCCCGAGACGAGCACCACGCCCGCCTCTCCCGTCTGCAGTTCGAGGGTCACCTCGGCGGAGACCTCGTAGTCGAAGCCGGAGAGCTTGAGTTGCCCGTCCTCAGTGACCTCGAGACGCATGCCGGCCAGCACCGGCACGGAGGGACGCGCCGGCAGGCTGCGCGCCGTCCATGCGACCGCCTCAGCGAGCACGTCTCGGTCGACCCGGAACATCACGTGGATCTGCCTCCTGTGTATCGAGCGCCGTCCGCTCGGTGCCTGGGGTTCAAGTGTTCACTGTCTCGAGCCTGCGCTCTCCCGGAACCCCTCTTATGGCTCTTGGGTTTCCTAGTAGAGATACAAGTGGCCATCGTATTAGGGGGTGTGGATACTGTGGAAAGCCATCGTTTCCGCAGGTCAAGTGCGGTTTTTTCATCCACCGGGGCTGTGGGCGCCCGCTGTGGACAACTCTTGGGGCTGGGGAGAACCGCGGAGTACCCACAGGCCGTCCCCAGATTCGGTGCGCTCTGTCCACCGGTTATCCACGAGGTTTCCCCAGGTTATCCACCGGGTATGAGGTCGGTTTGTCCTTGTGGAAAACTCTCTTCACAGGGCGTCCCCAGGTTGTCCACGGGTTACCCACAGGTTGTCCCCAACTTCTCCCCAGAGTTGTCCACAGTCCCGAACAGGGTTCGGACCGGCCCGTTTGCTGATGATCATGAGTGAACGCCCCGGAGCCCTTCCCGCCCCCGCGAATCGTTGATCCACAAGGTTTTCCACAGCCTGTGCATCACGGGGTGAAAAACCTCAGCCATTGCGCGACTGCTGCTTGATCCTGGTGGTGAGTTCGTTGACCTGGTTGTAGATCGAGCGGCGTTCGGCCATCAGGGAGCGGATCTTCCGGTCGGCGTGCATGACCGTGGTGTGGTCGCGGCCGCCGAACTGCTGACCGATCTTCGGCAGCGACATGTCGGTCAGCTCCCGGCACAGGTACATGGCGATCTGCCGGGCGGTGACCAGCACGCGCGAGCGCGACCCGCCGCACAGGTCGTCGATCGACAGGCCGAAGTAGGCGGCGGTGGAGGCCATGATCGTGGCGACCGTTATCTCCGACCCGGCGTCCTCGGTGATCAGGTCCTTGAGCACGACCTCGGTGAGCTGCAGATCGACCGACTGCCGGTTGAGGCTGGCGAACGCGGTCACCCTTATCAGGGCGCCCTCCAGCTCGCGGATGTTGGTGGAGATGCGGCTGGCGATGTACTCCAGCACCTCGGGCGGTGCGGCCAGGCCCTCCTGGATCGCCTTCTTGCGCAGGATCGCGATGCGGGTCTCCAGCTCGGGCGGCTGGACGTCGGTGATCAGACCCCACTCGAACCGGTTGCGGAGCCGGTCCTCCAGCGTGACCAGCTGTTTCGGCGCCCGGTCACTGGAGATGACGATCTGTTTGTTGGAGTTGTGCAGGGTGTTGAAGGTGTGGAAGAACTCCTCCTGCGTCTGCTCCTTGCCCTCCAGGAACTGGATGTCGTCCACCAGCAGGATGTCCACCGCCCGGTAGCGGCCCCGGAAGTTGTCGGCCTTGTGGTCGCGGATGGAGTTGATGAAGTCGTTGGTGAACTCCTCGGAACTCACGTACCGCACCCGCGCGCCGTCGTAGAGGCTCTGTGCGTAGTGGCCGATCGCGTGCAGCAGGTGGGTCTTGCCCAGGCCCGAGTCGCCGTAGATGAACAGCGGGTTGTACGCCTTGGCCGGCGCCTCGGCCACCGCGACCGCGGCCGCGTGGGCGAACCGGTTGCTGGAGCCGATGACGAAGGTCTCGAAGGTGTACTTCGGGTTCAGCCGGGCGGGCTCGCCCTGCGTCCGGCTCCCGCGGCTGTCCCACCTGTTCTGTACGCCGCCCCCGCCGGGCACCGCGGGCGCGCCGCGGTCGAAGGAGTCGGGCTCGGGACGCGGCGAGGGCGCGGTGTAGCCGCCGCGGTTGTATCCGGGGCTCGATTCCCCCGGCGCGGGAGCCTGGGACGGCTCCGCGGGGCGGTACGGCGGGGAGGATTCCTCACCCTGCTGGTAGGGGTAGGAGAACGGCTGGGCCTGTGGATATTCGGTGGACGGCTGGGCGGCCGGGTTGCCCCCCTGGTAGGGGGGATGGGGCACCGAAACCCCGTGGTGCTGGGGATTGGCCGGTTGTGCATAACCCTGCTGGGCCCCGCCGGCCTGTGCATAACCCTGCGGTTGTGCCTGGGGATAAGGGTCCTGGCGGGAGGCGAGTCCGGGTTCGGGGCCCGCCGCGCTGGGGTCGACCATGACGGCCACCCGCATCGGGCGGCCGAACTCCTGGGAGAGCGCGTGGCTGATAAGCGGACGAAGCTTGTTCTCCAGAACATCTCTGGCGAAATCCGTGGGTGCGGCGAGCACCACCGTGTCGTTCATGAGGCCGAAGGGCCGGGTCATGTTGAGCCAGACCCGCTGCTGAGACGGGACGTTCTCGTTCAGGGAGTTCTCCAGCGCCCTCGCCCAGACCGCGCTGAGGTCCGTTCCGTCCATGGCTCTGCCCCCCTCCTCCCGACGCGGCCCCGCCGGCCTACCGCGATCTGTTTATCCACATCGATGGCCGCCGGAAGCACCGGATCTCGCCGTTGTCCACACGCCGGGCGTCCCGTGGCACCTTCGTGGGCACCGTTCGATATCCACATCGAATCCACAGGCTGTGCACAGTCTGTTACCCGCGGTCCGACGCGTCCTCGCAGTGGAGAGAGGGTTTGGAAGGGCCGAGGGTAGCCCTGTCCACAGCTGTGTACAAGACGTTGTCCACAGCCTAGTGGCAGTACGGGGGGGACAGAGTGCACATCCTGTGGACGGCGGGGCGCCAGTGGAAAACGTGCCTGTGGAAAGGTGGATAACCTGTGTTCGCGTGCTCCAGGATGTTCTCCGGTTTGACCTGGGACGCGCCTGCCCCGTAACGTACGACGGTCGGCTTGCCACGCGGCGGCTATTTCGCATGCCCCGCATCCGGCAGGCCAGCCACTGTCGAGCGTCCCCATGTGCTGGGGATGCGTCTTGAGCCTGGAGCCCACTCGTGAGCAAGCGTACTTTCCAGCCGAACAACCGCCGTCGTGCGAAGACCCACGGCTTCCGGCTCCGCATGCGCACCCGCGCCGGCCGTGCCATCCTTGCCGCTCGCCGTCGCAAGGGCCGCGCCGAGCTCTCCGCCTGACGCATCCGTTGCGCCCGGTCCGCCGGGCCAAGGCAGCAGAGCCCGTCGCCCGTCGGCAGCGATGCCGACGGGCGACAGGCGTACCTGCCCAGGGTCACGAAGGTCTCTCGTGTTGCCGTCCGGGTCCCGCATGCGCCGGGGCGACGATTTCGCCGGCGCGATCAGAAGGGGAAGCCGAGCAGGCCGCCCCACCCTGGTCGCGCACTTTGGCATGCGCGCCGACACTGACGATCCTCCCCTGGTCGGATTCGTGGTGAGTCGCGCCGTAGGAGGCGCGGTCATCAGAAATCGGGTCAAACGTCAGTTGCGACACCTCATGCGAAACCGTCTCGACCGGCTTCCGCGAGGTAGCCTGCTTGTTGTACGCGCCAATCCACCGGCCGCGTCCGCGCGAAGCGAGCGCATTGCCGCCGAACTCGACGTCGCGCTGGATCGTTTACTCAGGCGGCTAGAGCCCCCGGGGGCTCGCATGGATGGGCGATGATGACGGCGCAGCAGATCGCCGGGATTTCTCCGGCTGCCAGGATCCTGATGGCTCCGATCCGGTTCTACCGGGCCTTCGTGAGTCCTTTGCTGGGTCCCCGTTGCCGTTTCCACCCCTCGTGCAGTGCCTACGGCCTCGAAGCCGTGGCCGTTCACGGCGCGCTACGCGGCACATGGTTGACGATCCGGAGAATCGGGCGTTGCCACCCATTCCATCCCGGAGGCTTTGACCCGGTTCCCCCGGGCCGGTCCGACGAAACGCAAGGGAGCTAGCTCGGTGGAGCTGTCCTGGCTGAACTGGCTTTACACGGCCGTCGCCCAAGTGATCACCTGGATTCACGAGGGCTACAGCACCTTCATCCCGAGGAACAGCGGGCTCAACTGGGCGCTGACCATCATCACGCTCACCGTGCTGATGCGGCTGTTGATTTTCCCGCTCTTCCTCAAGCAGATGCGCTCCTCGAAGAAGATGCAGGAACTGGCGCCAAAGGTCCAGGAGATCCGCAAACGCTACAAGAACGACAAGCAGCGGATGAACCAGGAGGTCATGGCGCTGTACCAGGGGCAGGGCGCCAACCCGCTGGGTGGCTGCCTGCCGATCCTGGCGCAGTTCCCGATCTTCATCTCGATGTTCACCGTGCTCCAGGCCATGGCCAACAGCCCGGTGCCCAAGTTCGGCATGACCCAGCAGCTGATGGACAGCGCCAGGGCGGCCCACATCTTCGGCGCGCCGATCCCGGCGACCTTCTTCACCAGTGCGAACGACATCATCGCGCTGAACGCCGACCCCATCATCACCAAGGTCGTTCTCGCCGTCTTCGTGGCGATCAGCTCGCTGACCACCTTCCTTACCGTCCGGCAGAGCGTGACCCGCTCGATGGCCCAGATGCCGGACAACCCGATGGCGCAGCAGCAGAAGATCCTGATGTACATCTCGCCGCTGTTCGCCATCTTCTCGCTGAACTTCCCCCTGGGCCTGATCCTCTACTGGGTCACCACGAACCTCTGGACCCTCGGCCAGCAGCACTGGTTCTACAGCCGCAATCCCTCTCCGGTGGTCGACGCGAAGGGCAACGTCACGACCCCCGAGCCCAAGCCGAGCCTGCTGAGCAAGGTCAAGAAGACCGCCCCCGAGCCCGAGGCGCCGTCCGCGCCGGAGCCCAAGGTGGTCCGCCAGCAGCCCACCCGCCAGCCCCGCAGCAAGCGGACCGGTAGCAAGAAGTCCTGACGTCTCATCCCGACAGCACGAAGGAGTGGCCGGACGTGACCGAGGCCGAGGCCGAGAGGGAGCCCGTGAAGGCGGCTCCCGATCTCGCCGCCCTGGAGCAGGAAGGCGAGATCGCGGCGGATTACGTCGAGGGTCTGCTCGACATCGCCGACATCGACGGCGACATCGACATGGATGTCGAAGGTGATCGCGCCGTGGTGTCGGTGGTCGATATCAAGGGTGGTGATCTGGTCGGCCCCAACGGCGAGGTGCTGGAGGCCATCCAGGAATTGACGCGCCTCGCGGTCCACCGCCAGACGGGTGAGCGGTCGCGCCTGATGCTCGACATCGGTGGCTACCGCGACCGCCGCCGAAGCGAGCTGAGCGAGCTCGGCACCAAGATCGCTGCGGACGTCAAGCGGGATGGCGAGCCCAAGTCGCTGCAGCCGATGACCCCGTTCGAGCGGAAGATCGTGCATGACGCCGTCGCGGCGGCGGGCCTGCGGAGCGAGTCCGAGGGCGAGGAGCCCCGCCGTTTCGTGGTGGTCCTCCCCGCCTGACGACGGCGGACGGGCAGAGGCCGCCGCCCCTGGTTCTTCCAGGGGCGGCGGCCTTTTTCGTGGCCTGTTCCGTACGATGTCGGCGGCGGCATACGAGTTTGGGGCCCGCGCCGTGCGGTGTCGTCGAGACGGGCCGTTAGCCTTAAGACCGGCCTGACCCCGACATTTCCGAGGGAAGAGTGAGCGTCGAGTGAGTGACCAGATCCCTGAGCCGCCCGTGGTCGCGCACGAGGTGTTCGCCGGTGACGCCTGGGCCAGGGCGGAGACGTTCGCGGAACTGCTGGCCGGCCCCGGGGTGGTGCGCGGGCTGCTCGGCCCACGAGAGGTGCCGCGCATCTGGGACCGCCACCTGCTCAACTGCGCGGTGGTCGCCGAGGCCGTGCCCGCAGACGCGCGTCTGGTCGACATCGGTTCCGGTGCCGGACTGCCGGGCCTGGTCCTGGCGATCGTACGGCCGGACATCACCGTCACCCTCCTGGAGCCGCTCCTTCGCCGGACGGTCTTCCTGGAGGAGTGCGTGGAGTCGCTGAAGCTCGGCAACGTCGAGGTGTTGCGCGGCCGGGCGGAGGAGTTCGCGGGCAGGCGGGAGTTCGACGTCGCCGCCGCCCGCGCGGTGGCACCGCTTGACCGCCTGCTGAAATGGGCGCTTCCCCTCCTGCGCGAGGGGGGCGAGCTGCTGGCCATGAAGGGCGAGCGCGCGGCGGAGGAATTGGCGGACGCCGAACGGCAATTGCGGTCGAGTGGGGTTCAAACCGCTGAGCTCACCTCGGTCGGGCACGGTAAGGTCGAGCCGCCCGCAACTCTCATCCGGGTGGTCGCCGGTCGAGCTCCAGAAGGAGCGCGGAAGACCGCTCGCCGGAAGGATCGCGCCTCGCGAGGCAGGTAGCGCGAGGCCAGTAGACAAACCGAGCAAAGCGAGTACGAGGCCAGTGGACGACCGTACAGGTGCGATTGCCAGCGCGACGAGCGGTCTCGGCTGGCCCGAGAATCCGGCCGCTTTGCCACATGGACGCCTTTCCGGTCTGGGTTGGCCGGCACCGGCTCCCGGTGCCGTAGTCAGGCCGGTTGAAAGGACGACGACCGTGACCCAGACCCCCCTTAATCCCGGCGACTCGCCGCTGGTACGAGAGGCACTCAGCTCAGTGGTTTCACGTGAAACATCGACCCGGAAGACCGCCGCCGCTCCTGGAGGTTCCACCGGGGTCCGAGATGGAGATTGGCCCCGCCCTCCCAAAACCCGGATCTTCACCGTCGCCAACCAGAAGGGCGGCGTCGGTAAGACCACCACGTCGGTCAACCTGGCGGCCGCGCTGTCCATGCATGGCCAGCGGGTGCTCGTGGTCGACCTCGACCCACAGGGCAATGCCTCGACGGCCCTGGCGGTCGAGCACCGCGGCGACGTACCGGACATGTACAAGGTGCTCGTGGAGGACATGCCGCTCGCGGAGGTGGTGAAGGAGGTCCCGGACATGCCGGGCCTCTACTGTGCTCCCGCCACGATCGACCTGGCCGGTGCCGAGATCGAGCTGGTCTCGATGGTCGCCCGTGAGGCTCGTCTGCAGCGCGCGCTGACCGCGTACGACGCCGTTGAGTTCGACTACATCCTCATTGACTGCCCTCCCTCGCTCGGCCTGCTCACCGTCAACGCGCTGATGGCCGCCAACGAGTTGCTGATCCCCATCCAGTGCGAGTACTACGCGCTGGAAGGCCTTGGGCAGCTGTTGAGGAACGTGGATCTGGTCCGCGCCCATCTGAACCCCACGCTTGACCTCTCCACCATCCTCATGACGATGTACGACGGACGCACCCGCCTGGCCTCCCAGGTGGCCGACGAGGTCCGCTCCCACTTCGGCGCGACGGTGTTGAGCACGTTGATCCCCCGGAGCGTGCGCGTCTCCGAGGCCCCGAGCTACGGGCAGTCGGTCATGACGTACGATCCGGGCTCCAGCGGAGCGATGGCCTATATGGACGCCGCTCGTGAGATCGCTTATCGCGGTGTGGCCGTATGAGTACCGCGAATCCCGTGGCCGTGGCCGCGGACATGCCAGTGAGGGCGACATCTTGAGCCTCGGGAGGGGCAGTGAGTAAGCAGCCGAGAGGGCTGGGCAGGGGACTGGGGGCCCTCATCCCGACGGGCCCGGCCGTCGTCGCCGAGACACCCGTGTCGATGACCGTGACGATGGTCGCCCCGGAGCCGGTGGTGCCGGAGCAGTCCGGTCCCAAGCCGGTCGCGGGTGCCTACTTCCTTGAGATCCCCGTCGACGACATCGCGCCCAATCCGCGCCAACCCCGCGACGTCTTCGACGAGGAGGCACTGAAGGAGCTGGCCGCCTCGATCGGCGAGGTCGGCCTGCTCCAGCCGGTCGTGGTGCGTGCGACCGGCGAGGGGCGCTACGAGCTGGTCATGGGTGAGCGCCGCTGGCGTGCTTCCAAGCTCGCCGGCCTCTCCGAGATCCCCGCGATCGTGCGGAGCACCCAAGAGGACAAGCTCCTGCTTGACGCGCTCATCGAGAACCTCCAGCGCGAGCAGCTCAACGCTCTGGAGGAGGCGGCGGCCTATCAGCAGCTGCTCGACGACTTCGGCGCGACCCACGAGCAGCTCGCCACCCGTATCGGCCGCTCCCGCTCGCACGTGACCAACACGCTCCGTCTGCTGAAGTTGCCGCCCGGCGTGCAGCTCAGTGTCGCGGCCGGGACGATCAGCGCGGGTCACGCGCGGGCGCTGCTTCGCCTGGACGACCCGGCCGCCCAGGAGCATCTCGCCCGCCGGATCGTTGCCGAGCTGCTGTCGGTCCGCGCGGTCGAGGAGATCGTCGCCGTGGGCGACACCAGGGCGGCTCCGGCACCGGCTCCGCGAACCCCTCGGGCGAAGCCCACCGAGGAGCCCGTCCTCCGGCATCTGGCAGACCGTCTCTCCGACCGTTTCGAGACCCGGGTGAAGGTCGACTTCGGCCGCCGTAAGGGCCGCATCGTGGTGGAGTTCGCGACCATCGACGACCTGGAGCGCATCATCAGCACGATGGCCCCGGGATCGCTGCAGGTACAGGAAGGGTGATTTCCGGCAGGACTCGTGAGGGCGAGGTCAATGGCGCCCCGTTGTGAGCCGGTGAATCCCGGTCTCGGCGTCCCTCTCCCGGAGGATTCCCCACGAGAACGGCCTCCCTGTTTCACGTGAAACAGGGAGGCCAGTGGCGTTTCGTGCTCATCGGGCTTCTCCTTCGTCGTTGATCTTGTTGCCGGGAAGCCGCCAACAA